>DATKVT010000102.1 GCA_035529935.1 Williamwhitmania sp.
GTGCTTTCAGGTACCACACCCTCCATGAAAGTGTGCTCCTTAGAGGTGTTTGGTCCAGTGGTTACCATTGAACGCTTTGGCCAGTTTGATGAAGCGGTGGCGGCAATAAATAGTTCCTCGTATGGTTTGCAGGCAGGGGTATTTACAAATAATATTAATGAGATGAATCATGCATTCAGAGACTTAAATGTAGGTGGAGTAATCATAAACGATGTTCCCACTTTTAGGGTCGACCATATGCCATACGGTGGGACTAAGGATTCTGGGATGGGGCGAGAAGGGGTTAAATACGCCATGCATGATATGCTTGAACCTCGGCTGCTGGTTAAAAACATTTGCTAACTTTGCATTTCTTGTTACGTGAACCCAGAAACTCTTTGTTTCTGATGAATTTTGGCAAAAATGAGTTTTGTTTTACTGATTAAGGGAATAATTGTTGGATTATTTGTTTCTATTCCCCTTGGCCCTATAGGTGTTCTTTGTATACAGAGAACAATTAATAAAGGACGACTCTCGGGGTTTCTTTCGGGACTTGGTGCGGCAACTGCCGATACTATTTTCGCCACCATTGCAGGTTTTAGCTTAACCTTTGTTATTAACTTTGTTGAGGAAAAGCAGTTTGTTTTCCAGCTAACAGGTGGTATTATTGTAATGTTGTTGGGAATTAAAATTTTCTATACCGATCCTATCCGTCAGCTCAAGCGTCACCGTAAGAAAAAAAGTAGTTTACTTGAAGATTACCTTTCAGTATTATTCCTTACCATCACAAATCCGCTTGCCATTTTTTTGTTTGTCGCACTGTTTGCAACGATGGGTCTGGTTTCTGACGGTGAAAGCATATTCTATGCGGGAATAATGCTTAGCGGTGTTTTCTTTGGTGCGGGACTTTGGTGGTTTACTCTGAGCACTCTTATTAATGTTTTTAGAGCTCGTTTTAGATTGAAACAGTTGTGGTGGATTAACAAGATATCAGGTGGCGTTATTTTTCTTTTAGGATTAATTGCCGCAACTGATACTCTATTTCCATTTTTTACTAACTTGTAGTGGCGTTTGGATTGATGTAAAGCCCGATAAAAAGATATTGAAATATGCCTAATTCAAACCTGTTGTTCAAGATTTTTCAGTTTAATCTTTCGGAAAGAATGCCGGAAGAAGCAAAACGTAAGGCCTCCATTCTCAATCTGGTTGGGTTTGTTTCGTTGATTCTTTATACTGTATATGGTATTGTGGGTTTAGTCGCCGACAATACTGTTGTGGTGATCAGCTCGTTTGCTGGATTCTTGATCACATTGGTGGTTCTACTGATTCTTCTTCGTGCTGGTAAAATTACTCTGGCTGCTTACTTCTTGTCATTTGCCATTTTTATGACTGGCCTTGCAATGGCCTATGTAGGAGTAGCAGACCAATATGCTGTTGCAATTAGTTACTTGTTGCCGATCTTAACTATTTTTGCCTTTACTTCTGGTACTGCGCTTGCGATTAACTTCCTCTACTTGCTTTTGTTTTCAGTTCTGCTCTATGTCCCCATGTTCGACAGAGTGGTAGAGTATAGTTCCGTGTTCAAAATAAGTTTCATTGCTTCTTTTGTTGCAATATCACTGTTTTATTATGTGTTCGATTATTTTAGAATCTGGGCAATGACCTCCGTAGAAAAGCAAGTGCTTTTAGAGCGAAATATTAATAAACGGAAAGACGAATTCATTTCTACCCTGTCACACCAAATACGAACTCCCCTCAATAACATTATGGTTATTGCCAACTTGGTAGATAGCTCAACGGAAGATGAAAAGTTGAAGGATTTAATAGATACCATCCATGCATCCACAAACAACCTGGTGAACGTGGTTAATAGTATGGTGGAGGTTTCCAACATTGACCTTTCGGAAAGAGACAGCTTTACCATTAACTTTAACCTTGGTGCCACAGTGGCAAATACCATAAAGTTGTTTGCTCACCAGTACTCCAATAACGTTCAGTTTAACCTGAAGATCGATGAAATTATTCCAGGACTAATAGGGGGTGAGCCAGTTAAGATAAAGCAGATATTTCTGAACATTATTGAGAGTCTGATAAAAACAAAAAGTAGCAGCCGAATTAAGATTGACATTTTGGTTAAAAAGAGTAGTGAAACGGCTGATAAGGTTGATCTATTATTTGAACTCAAAAGCAATAGCCCCATATTTATTCCTGCGGGTGATGGTAAAAACCAGCTGATTACAAGTGATCTTGTTGGAAATGCTATTGGAAGCCAGGTGCTTGTTGACGTTCTAGACCTAAAGATTACGCAACGACTCATTGAGCGAAATGGAGGGAAACTGACCATCGTTCTTAATACCGATTCATCTACTTTCTCCTTCCCATATTCATTCAATAAGGTCAACGATCCAATGGCACCGCTGAAAGAAGTTGTCGAGAATCCGACTGAAAGCACAGACTTCTCTGTTAGCACAGCTTATGTACCTCTGCGGAAAATCGATTTGTTAGATGCAAACGTTTTGTTGGTTGAAGATAATTTGATTAACCAGAAGATTGTTATTCTGAGTCTTAAGAAAATTGTGAAGAATATTGAAATTGCCAACAATGGTAAGGAGGCACTCGATAGATTTGGAACGAGCCGTTTCGATATAATTCTCATGGATATCCAAATGCCCATTATGAATGGTATCGTAACCACCAGAAAAATTAGGGAAATTGAAGCCTCAACTAACACCCATACACCCATAATTGCCATTACAGCCAATGCCCTTCAGGGCGATCGTGAGGAGTGTATTGCCGCAGGTATGGATGATTACCTTAGCAAGCCTTTCCAAATTGAGGTTCTGATACAAAAGATGAAACGGCTATTAACTGGAACTAACTAGCTTGCAATAATCCAATCCAACAGATATGTAAAGAGAAGAATTCTTATTGCGGACGAACTAGTTAAAAACCATTTGACATAGGAATAAAAAGAGATCCCCGGAAGTAATCCGGGGATCTCTTTTTGATTATGCTGAGAAGAAGTTGCAGGTTGTATTACTTTCCCGCACTGTGCTTCGTTTCGTAAATCTTTTTTCCATTATCCAAAAACTGAATAAAGTTGTCGATGCTGAGATCATAGGCATGAGGATCACCGAGTGGTTTCTCATCTTGATCGGTAATGATGTAGTAGGGTTGTCCGTTTAATCCGAACTTAGCCACTTGGATATCCTTGTTTTTTTCTCCTAGCGTTGTTTTTAATTGACCGTCGAGATTTGATTTATATTGTTCTGAATCAGGCAACTTTGCTGGTTCGTCAACATACAGGGCAACAACCACAAAGTTGTCGCGAAGCCGCTGAATAATTCTAGGGTCGGAGAGCACTTGCCCCTCCATCTTTTTGCATTCACGGCAGGTGTGGCCAACGAAATCAATGAAAAGGGGTTTGTTTGCCAATCTAGCGGCTGCCAAAGCTTCGTCGTAGTCGAAGTAGCCTTGTAATCCAAATGGTAAATGAAGAATATCAGAATACTTGGCGGTAATTTTGGGTTCAGTGTTATTGGCTCCTGTTGCGGTTGGAGAGGCTTGCTTTTCGTAAAATGCTGCGTTTTCACCTTCGTTTGGAAGCAACCCCGAGAGTGTCTTTAACGGTGCACCAAAGAGTCCGGGGATTAGGTAAATAACAAAGGAAAAGGTGAGTATTGCAAGCATGAGCCGGAAGAACCCAACGTGCTTAACCTCGCTATCCAGCTTAAATTTAATCTTACCAAGAAGGTAAAGCCCAAGCATGCTGAAAATTGCAATCCAGAGGCTCAGGAAAATCTCCCTTGTAAGGATGTTCCAGTGGTAAACGCTATCGATTACCAAGAAGAACTGGAGTGAGAAGGCAAGCAAAATGAAGCCCATAACCACCTTAACGGCATTGAGCCAACCTCCCGATTTTGGTAAGTTCTTGAGCAGAGAGGGAAATGCTGCCAGAACAACAAATGGGAGAGCGAATGCCGCGGAAAAGCTCAACATTCCAATAATGGGGCGGAGCGAAACTCCAGTAGCTGATTGAACCAGTAGTGCACCTACAAAAGGTCCTACACACGACAAGCTGACGATCACTGTGGTGAGCCCAAGGAAGAACGAACCAATGAGACCGCCTTTTTCTGCCTTGCTATCTGCCTTTGAGGCAAGTGAGCCGGGAAGTACAATTTCGAAAACGCCAAAGAGCGAAGCAGCAAATACTAAGAAAAGCACGCCAAAGATGAGGTTGGTAATCCAACTAGAAGTGATCTGGTTGGTAATATCACTACCAACTCCTGGTAACGATACGATTACGCCAAGAAGTGTGTATGTCAATATTATGGAGAAGCCAAACACTGCAGCATTGAGAATTGAACTCGCCTTCGACGTTTGCTTGCTCATAAAGAAGGAAACTGTCATGGGAATCATTGGGAATACACAAGGTGTTAGAAGTGCTCCAAATCCAGTAAGAATGGCAAGTAAAATAAATCCACCCATCGATTTGGTCTCTTTGGAAGTTGGCTTAGCTGCCATTACCACTGTCTTGGCTGTATCTGCTTTCACTTCAGCAACAGCCGTTTTGGTGGTGGTGTCAGCGGTGGTGCTGCTGGAAGCAACTGCTGCCTTATTCTCCGGAAGGGCAATGGAGAAATTTTGCTCACTATACATGCAGGTGCCCTCCTTGCATGTTTGGTAGGCGATGTTCCCCTCCACGGTTTTAGCGTTTCCAACTTTTATTTTCTGGGTAAATTCGGCTTTTCCAGTGAAGTATTTAACGTTTAATTTGAATACGTCATCGTAAACCACGGTGGGCGCTGGGGTAAAGTTCATTTTCCCCACAAACTTATAACCATCCTTGTTCTTAAATGTGAAGACGGTCGATTGTGGCCCTCCCTCAGGAAGGTCAAGCCCATACATGTGCCATTCCCTGTCGATGTTGGCAGTAAAGTGAAGCACAACGTCTCCATTAGACACTGATTCGGCCGAGAATTTCCATTTCACATTGTTCTGCACCTGAGCCGTGCCAACTAGGCTGGTGAATAGTCCTGCAATGGTAAGTAGATAAAATGCAGCTCTTTTCATATTTGGATGATTGATTTTGTGAGAAGACAAATGTAATAAAAAACAAAAAAACCGAGCCATTGTGGCTCGGTTCATCAACTGTTTTGTAAATTAATAGGTTAGCTCATCGCCATGTCTGTCGAAAATGTGATATTCCAAGAAGGCATAGGCCGTAGCTGGCTTTACCTTTAGAATACAACGGTATTTTAGCGACCAACGAAGCCTTTTGGGGAAGAATCCTCTGTTGAGGAAAGAGGCAACGTAAGGATGAACTTTGAGCGTTAGAATAGCTTGTTTCTTATCTCGGGCAAGGTAAGCTACCTGGTTTTCAATCTCGGTATCGAGCAGAATGCTTGGTCCAATCTCGCCACTACCGTTACAGGTGGGGCACTTTTCTTGAGTGTGGATGTGCATTTCTGGTCGAACCCGTTGCCGGGTAATCTGCATTAACCCAAATTTTGATAAGGGTAGAATGTTGTGCTTTGCCCGGTCTTTGGCCATTGCCTCTCGCATTCGGTCGAAAACCATCTGCTTGTTATCCGGGTTGTGCATGTCGATAAAGTCGACAACGATAATCCCTCCCATATCCCTAAGACGAAGCTGTCGGGCAATTTCATCGGCAGCCGATAGATTAACCTCCATCGCGTTCGTTTCTTGATCGCTAGAGGCCTTGCTACGGTTACCGCTGTTAACGTCTATTACGTGAAGTGCTTCGGTGTGCTCTATAATAAGATATGCCCCACTTTTAAAGGAGACAGTTTTCCCAAAGAGCGCTTTAATCTGTTTCTCAATGCCAAATTGTTCGAAAATTGGCACGCCTCCAGCATAAAATTTCACAATTTTCTCCTTCTCGGGAGCAATTGTGGCAATGTAGCTGCGGATGTCGTGAAAAATTGCCTCGTCGTTTATCCAAATGTTGCTAAACGACACCGTCAGTAAATCACGCAGAATGGTGGAGGTTCTGTCGAGCTCGCTCACTAGGAGCGTAGGAATATTATTTGTTCGAAGCTTTTCAAAGGCGCTTTCCCACTTCTTAATAAGACCACGAAGTTCGGCGTCGAGCACTGCAACCTTCTTCCCCTCTGCTGCTGTGCGTACGATTACCCCATAGCCATCAGGCATGATGCTTTGCATCAACCTTTTTAGTCTTTTCTTCTCCTCCAGTGAGGAGATTTTTTGTGAAATGGAAATTTTGTCTGAAAACGGAATGAGCACGATATTTCTACCGGCAATTGAAATTTCCGAACCGAGCCTTGGTCCCTTGGTGGAGATGGGTTCTTTAGCAATTTGAACCATTACCACCTGTCCAGAAGTGAGGACGTCGGTGATTTTTCCGTTTTTGTCTAGATCTTTTTCCGGTTTAAAACTTGCAATGCCAATGGGTTTACCTTTCCTCGAAAGATGAATGTTTACATACTTTACGAGGGTTTTAAACTGTGGCCCAAGATCTAGGTAGTGGAGAAATGCGTCTTTTTCGTAACCAACGTCAACAAAAGCAGCATTTAGTCCAGGCATAATCTTTTTAACCTTGCCTAGGTAAATGTCACCGACAGAGAACTGCAGGTTGCTCTTTTCCTTATTGAGTTCCAGCAGTTGCTTGTCTTCCAGAAGGGCTATGGCAATATCGGAGGGAGTTACGTTAATAATTAGATCGTTACTCGCAGCCATAAACTTTTGTTGGAAGGTTTAAATTATTGGATGTGCTACAATAGATTAAACCTAAAGAATCGAGGACTCTTTAGGTTTAATCCATGATTAGAATATAGGCGTTAAAAGCCTATGAAGACTAACGGTTTTTCTTTTTGTGGCGATTTTTACGGAGGCGTTTCTTCCGTTTGTGTGTCGCCATTTTATGTCTCTTCCTTTTTTTTCCGCAAGGCATGACACGTAGGTGTTTAGAAGTTAATAATAAATTTTTTCAGCACTACTTTTTTACATGACTCTTAACCTTAGAGACAAAGCTCTTTGCGGGTTTGAAGGATGGGATGAAGTGCTCAGGAATGATGATGGTAGTGTTTTTGGAAATGTTCCTTGCAGTTTTTTGGGCTCTTTTCTTTACGATAAAGCTGCCAAAGCCACGCAAGTAGACATTTTTTTCTTTCACAAGAGAATCCTTGATTGACTCCATGAAAGCTTCTACCGCCTTCTGTACCGTTATCTTTTCGATACCGGTATTCTTCGAGATCTCGTTTACAATATCTGCCTTAGTCATTTTTAAAAACCTTTAATTATCAATGTTTTAAAAACTTCTTGAGTTTCGGATTGCAAATATAAATGAATTAATCCTATTTAAGAAATTCATAACCATTATTTTTGATTTCCTTTATGAAGAATTTTATGACATGGTGTTTGGTAAGGCTCTGATTGATTGGTATCACACACATAAGCGTGATTTACCGTGGCGGCACACCCGTAACCCCTACTTTATTTGGATATCAGAGATTATTTTGCAGCAAACCCGCGTACAGCAGGGCTACAGCTACTACCTTCGCTTTGTTGAGGCATTTCCAACAATTGAGGATTTAGCCAACGCTCCACTCGAAAGAGTCCTTAAAGTATGGCAGGGGTTAGGGTATTACACCCGTGCCCGGAATATTCACCAGACGGCTAAAAGCATTGTTTCCGATTTTGATGGTCGATTGCCCGAATCGTATGATGCCCTAATAAAACTCAAGGGGATTGGCGACTATACCGCTGCAGCCATTGCCTCCTTTGCATTTGATGAACCGGTTGCGGCCATCGATGGGAATGTATACCGTATATATAGCCGCATCTTTGGCATTTATGCACCGGTGGACAAGGGCGATGGAAAGCGCGCACTACGGCAAATTGCTTCAGATGAGCTCGACAGGGAAACCCCAGCATTATTTAACCAAGCAATCATGGACTTGGGTGGACAGATTTGCCTACCAAAGAATCCGCTTTGCGAGGAATGTCCTGTAAATGCTATGTGTTATGCATATAAAAGTAAGGAGACTCCCAATTTGCCAGTCAAGTCGGTAAAGGTAAAGGTGCGTGACCGTTTTTTTTACTATATTATAGTAATGCGTGGCAGTAGCACCTTTATTCGGCAAAGGGATCAAAAGGATATATGGCACAGCTTGTTTGAATTTCCACTGGTGGAGGTGAACCGGAGGTTGTCGCTTGAGGAACTACCGCTAACTGCTGAATGGCTCGATATATGTGGTGCTGGTAGCGTGGAAATTGCATACATCTCGAACGAGGTGAAGCACGTGCTCAGCCACCAACACCTTTACACGCGGTTTTTTGTGGTTCGTGTCGATCGGCCTTCATATTTTTTAAAACAAAAATATATGGAGATTTCGTCTTCAACCTTGCATAACTATTCAACTCCAAGGCTCATTGACAACTTTTTGGCGGCCGAACCATTGGAGAAATATTGCAAGTGAAATTGACTTTGAAATAAAAATGTTGTAATTTGAGAACCGTAACCACTTAATTCATAAAACGATGTCGTTAAACAAAGTAATGCTGATTGGAAATGTAGGGAAAGACCCTGACGTTAAAAGTGCTAACGGCACACCGGTTGCCAATTTCCCGCTGGCAACAACCGAAGTTTTTTCTTCGAAGAACGGACAACGTCAAGAGCACACCGAGTGGCACAATATTGTGGTATGGCGCCGCTTAGCTGAAATTGTTGAAAAGTACGTAAAGAAAGGAACCCCGCTCTTTATTGAGGGACGCATTCGCAACCGCTCCTACGAAGGTAAGGATGGTGTTAAACGCTACATTACAGAGATCTTAGCCGATAACATTAAACTACTTGGTAAGAAAGATGGCTCCAGTGCTCCAACCGGAGAATACGCATCCAATATGCCGGAGACCAAGGTTAGTGACCTACAGGAGGCACCATTGGCCGATGCCGATGATTTGCCTTTTTAGTCGTTATTAATCGTTAATTAAGCTTAAGGGAGCAGCTTCTTGCGCAGCAATGGAGGATGATTTTGCTGATCAAGTGGCTGATCCCTTTATTTTTTCGCCATAAAAGACTAATTTTATGGCCCGAACCAAACTGTTTTATTTTGGAAGCAAGTATTCCTCCCTCCGCAGTGACCTTTGCATATGTCAATATTTTTCTGCCTCTCTCAAGCTCTTCAATTCTTGGGCTGGCGCTTCTGGTGGTTCTTCTAATATTATCGGCACTATTTTCCGGTTCTGAATCAGCCTTCTTTTCGCTGAGCACTGCCGACATTGCCAAGCTGCGTAAGGCTAAGTCGGGTAGATCAATAATGGCATTAAAGCTGCTGTCTGAGCCAAATATGCTTCTTAGCACCATTCTAATCGCCAACAACTTGGTGAATGTTGGTATTGTTGTGTTGAGCACCTTTATTACCTCCTCCATGTTTAATTTTTCCGAAGCGCCAGTGCTTGGATACTTTATTCAGGTGGTGCTGGTTGCCTTTCTTATTCTGCTGGTTGGTGAAATTCTCCCCAAGGTATACTCTACTCATAAGCCTACTGGAATGGCTAGCCTCATGGCGCATCCACTGTTTGTTTTGCAGAAGATATTTAAACCATTTGGGATAATGCTCATCTTTTTGGCTACTAGGGTTAATAGACACTTCAGCTTACAGCGAACAAACCTTTCCATTAACGACCTTTCGGAGGCAATAGACATCACGGTTACACCGAACCCGGAGGATAGAAAGATATTGAAGGGTATAGTAAAACTTGCCAACATTCAGGCCCGCGACATAATGTGTCCCAGGATGGACGTTGAGGCAGTGGACTACGAGACACCCTTTTCGATGGTCCTCAAGGTGGTGCTCGATACTGGCTATTCTAGAATACCTGTATATGCTGATTCGTTTGATAATGTAAAGGGGATTCTTTACGTGAAAGACCTGCTACCGCATCTACAGAAGGACGACAAATTCCGTTGGCAGCACCTTATGCGCAAACCCTATTTTGTTCCGGAACATAAAAAAACCAACGACCTACTTGAGGAGTTTCAGATACGAAAGAACCACATGGCTATTGTAGTTGATGAGTTTGGTGGAACCTGCGGTATTGTTACTTTGGAGGATATTCTTGAGGAAATTGTGGGTGAAATTTCTGACGAATCGGATCAGGAGGAGATTCTCTATCAGAAGTTGGACGAGAATTTATACCTGTTTGAGGGAAAAATATTGCTGAATGATTTTTGCAAAATTTTTAACGAAAGCGTTGATTCACTTGACGAGGTTCGTGGCGAAGCCGATACGCTAGCCGGGTTGATTTTGGAGATCAAGGGCGAAATGCCTCGGAAAAATGACACCCTGACTTTCGGTAGATTTGAATTTAGGATAGAATTAGTGGATAGCCGTAGAATTAAGAAAATTAGAGTAGTTGCTAAACCGAGGAACGTTAACTATGATCAAAATCAAGAGGTGGCTGACTAGCTGTATTGCACTTGGATTATTGGTTTCTTGCAGTCAGAACTATACGCCCAAGCCAAGAGGGTATTTTCGAATTGGTTTTCCGGAGAAGAGTTACCGTTCATTCGATTCGACTTCATTTCCATTTGCCTTCGACTATCCTGTATATTCAAAAATTACTCCCGATCCGGAACGGTTGTCACAGAAGTATTGGATAAACGTTGTTACGCCATCGTTGAAGGCAACAATTCATATCAGCTATCTACCATTGAGTAAGGATAAGCTGAGCGCCCTGCTCGAGGACTCCCATACGCTGCTTTACAAGCAATCGGTTAAGGCCGATGCCATCGATGAAAGCCGAATATCCATGCCTGAGCGAAAGGTTTATGGCTTGCTTTACGATGTTAAAGGTAATGCAGCCTCACCTGTACAATTTTACCTTACCGATAGCCTTCACCACTTTTTGAGAGGTGCTCTGTACTTCTACACCGTTCCCAATCAAGATTCGCTGGCTCCCGTGGTCGCTTTCGAAAGGGAGGATGTGCTTAAGCTCATTGATTCGTTTCACTGGAAAAAGTAGCCATGCCGTTGCTGCTGCAAGAGAATGTTCGCGCCAACACCATGCTCTGGGTTTGGAAGGTTGAGGAAGGAGAATCCTTCTTCATGAACCAGCTAAGCTTAAGCAGCCACGAACTTTCACGGTTGAACAGTTACACCCATGCACCGCGCAGGCTGGAATGGCTAGCTTCCCGATTGCTCGTTAAGTTGGGGTTAGGTGAAAATGGTCAAGTGAAATACACGGACGACGGTAAACCCCTTTTGGTTGGGGTGGACGGTCATATTAGCATTAGCCATTCTCATGCGTTGGTTGGCTTACTTTTCTCCACGAAGAACTCTGTGGGTTTGGATATTGAGCGGGTTTCATCTCGTCCGGCAAAAATTACTCGACGGTTTATGCAGGAGCAGGAGGTTGCTCTCTTAGAAAACGATATTAGGGGTGCCGCCATTACTCGGGCATGGTGTTCCAAGGAGGCTCTTTTTAAGGTGTTGGGAAAGAACTGCTATACATTTAAGGAGGACTTTGTTCTTGCTGAAAAATTGTTTGCAAACTCTACTTCAACCACCTTCTTTGTGCGACCATTTAACGGTAACCAATTGGTGTCGTTTCTTGATGTTGAGGATTACTGTATTGCCTATTCTGTAATGCATTCTTAAACTAGCAAGATTGAAAGTATTCCATCAAATAGCAGAAAAGACCGGTAGGCAACCACAAATTGCCCTGCTCATCGACCCAGACAAGCATACGCCCACTTCAGCCGCGGCTGCTGCAGCCGTTGCAACTGCAGCAGGAGTGGACTTTATAATGGTTGGCGGCAGCTATGTTTCTGCCGATGCCAACGATGTTGTATCTGCCATAAAAGAGTCTACTCAGTTAGCGGTGGTGCTTTTTCCTGGCAGTCCGTTGCAGCTGTCGGCCAGCGCCGATGCCATCTTTCTACTGTCGCTCATCTCTGGGCGAAATCCAGAATACCTCATTGGAAACCACGTTCTAGCTGCAGGTTACATTAAAAAGTTGGGCGTTGAGGTAATTCCGGTTGGCTACATTCTTGTGGATGGTGGGGTTGTTTCGAGCGTGCAGTATGTGAGCAACACCATGCCCATTCCTGCCAGCAAGCCCGATTTGGTGGTTGCTACAGCAATGGCTGGTGAAATGCTGGGATTAAAGATGATTTATTTAGAGGCAGGTAGTGGTGCAACACAACCAGTTCCGGCAGAGGTGATTGCTGCTACCAGAAGTTCGGTGAGCATTCCTATTATTGTAGGTGGTGGCTTACGCTCCAACGAAAGCGTTACTGCTGCCTTAAAAGCAGGAGCCGATGTGGTTGTGGTTGGAACTGCGGTTGAGGATGATCTCAACACTGTTGGTCGGCTGGTGAGCCTTGTGAAAAATTTCCGTCGTTAGATTTTTTTTGACTATAATTAAGAAAGGTTCGGCATCTGCCAGACCTTTCTTTTATGTGATGCTATTGGAATAGCTCTTCCAACGGTTTGCCCGTAGCCGCATTGGGCCAGGAGATATCAATTAGCGTGGCAGTGGTTGGGGCCACGTCGGCAATATCTATTGGCGTTAGGATGGTCTTCCGCTTAATCTTCCATCCATAGAATATAAGAGGCACATGAGCGTCGTAGCTGTAGGGGCTGCTGGCCGCTGTTGGCTTCTCAGTCCTCTCCACCCATCCAGGTTCGAGAAAGAAGATAACGTCGCCAGAGCGCTTGTCGTTAAAGCTGTTTTGCATCTTGTAGAAATTACCTTGGCTAAAGGCCGCGTTTACCATGGTAGATGCTGTAGCAGCTCCTGCCACTCCGGTGAACTGTACCATAAAGTCGCGAACCTTGTCCTGAAAATCCGACAGCTTAAGATTGCTGTCCTCAATGAGGTTACGGTTGAGGTAAATTTGTTTTTGGTCATAGGCCTTTACCCAATCACCCTTTCCGTAGGTTACGGAGAGATAGCTGCGCAGCAGAGCCATCGCTGCTTTTGGCTCAAAAAAGCCACTTGGAATTCTCACCGACGAGAGGTTGCCCGGCGTATCGGGTGTCCCGTGGTCGGAGGTAAGAATAATTAGCACATTCTCCTTCCCTATATTCTCACTTAGGAACGACATAAAGTGCCCTAATTCGTTGTCGAGGCGGTAGTAAGCATCTTCCAACTCTACGGAGTTGGTGCCATACTTCTGGCAAATATCACCAGTGGATGAAAATACGATGGTGAGCAGGTCGGTGCTGGAGTCCTTGCCGAGATTCTCGTTTATAATGGTGTTTACAGCAAAGTCTTTGGTGTAGGTGTTGCCAAACGGAGTGGAGGCTAGTAGGGCGTAATTTGGCTCCTTCTGCTTATCCTTAAATAGCGATTGCAGGATCATCATCGGCGATTTGCGCTTTTCTTCCAGCTCGTCCTTCTTGGTTGTGTCGATGGCTGACATTAGGTGTGCCTGGTAGCTGCCCAATGCAAGAAGTGTTTCCCACGATTGTGCTACATAGGTGTCGGCCAACTTTTTCTTGTTAAACTCCTTAACCCAGTTGGGTAGGTCTTCCATATAGTAGCTGCTGGTCATCCATGTTCCACTGTATGGGTTTAGCCAGTATGCTGCATCGCCCGAGTGACCGGCTGCAAGTGTAGCCGATTGCGGATCAAGGGAGATGGCGATAACTTTCGACTTAGGGTCCCACAGCTTAAGTGCATCGCCTAGGGTGCTGGCCATCATATTTCGAGGGGAGTAGGAGCCATACATGTCGTCGCCACCAACACCGCGGTAGCGCTTGTCCGCTGTGGCTTCCACCATCTCTTCGGAATTGCGCGAAAACCACTGGTCGGAAACAATACCGTGCGTAGCCGGTTGCGCCCCGGTTTCGAGGGTGGCTATGCCGGGAGCCGATTGGGTGAGCAGGTAGTTGTAGCGGGCATTCTTGCAAAAAGTGCCCTCGTTGACCAGCACCTTGAAGCCATCCTCTGAGAAGTTGCTCCAATACCGGTGAATGAAATCGTAGCGCATTTGGCTAACCACAATTTGAACGATTAGTTTCGGCTTATCAGGAGGGAGTGCTCTGCCGTTTTGAGAAAAGGTGTTGAGTGAAATGGTAAACAGCAAAATTGCTGTGGAGATAAGTTGCTTTGAGATAAATTTCATTGTACGATTAGTGTATGCAATGGCCTAAAAGGTCAGGTGAGAGGTTTATTTGAAATTAATTTATGATGACAGGAATCTTGGCTGAATACCGAATGCCATTAATCGTAAGCGAGACAAGGTAGATACCCGCAGCCAACGAATTTCCACTCGACACGCACTGCTCCAGCGGCCATTGGTTTACCCCCGGTTGTATACTTACCGTGTTGCTTCCCAATAATTTTCCGCTTATGCTGTAAATGTTAAGTTGCCCTGTGGTGAACTTATTTGTGGTGAACATAACGGTGGTGCCATTGCTACCTAAATTTGCTGATAACTTGTTTTGGCTGCTATCGTTATTGCCAATGGTGGAGGTGCTTTTAGTTAGCACTATGTTTTGCTCCACGCGGTCGGTGATGCTGTTGATGGTGATACTCTTTTGATAGGTGTCGTATCCGGTGGCCGAGTACGTGAAGGTGTAGGTTCCCGGATAAATTAAACGGTAGTATGTTCCGGTGGTCGAATCGCTCCATACGTTGGAGCTGTCCTTGTCGTGCGAGGCAACTATAATATCGGCCATTACGGCTTCACCATCTGCATTCTTAACTGTTCCATAAACTCCTGTAAGAACTTGGTTCATGTAGGAGAAGAACGATCGTTTTAGATAGTTCCAGTAGTTTGGTAACAGATCAGAACTAAGCAATTTGGTTGATGAAATTTCGATGGTTACTTCCCTCCCATGATGGAAGACGGTCATGTAGTCCTGCCTACCACCAGTAATGGGATACCAGTCGGCACCTTGAGTAATTCCAGAGAGATCAACGTCGGTAAAGTAGTTCGCTGGCCCATAGGCCTTTGCAAGGTTGGTAAATTGCTGGCTAACGGCTATAAACCATTGTCTGTCGGGGTGCTGACGCTGTGAGGCTGTGTAGTAATCCCAAGGGTAATTAACCACCTCCGAACCTCCGTGGAAGTTTGCCGAAAGCACAATCCTATTTTGGTTGGCGAAGTTCATCATGGCTTGGTTTTCCAAGGTATAGCTTTTACTATCGGGGTGGCTGCCAACCCAAGGATCGGGGAAATTTCGGTTTGGGTCGATTCCACTTCCGTTGGATCGGGTTGCACCTAGAACGGTGGAGTTTCCTCCATAGTAAGTTCCATCTGGGTTGGCGTCGGGATTGATGAACACAATGGCGTTATCGAGCAGGTTGGTAACGCCGCTCGCTTGCCCATAGGTGCTGAGCAGCGAGTCCATGAGGTGAAGCATGAGCACGTAGCCGGTGGTTTCGTCGCCATGCATGGTGCTGGTTAGGAGAACGGCAGGTTTCCCATCGCTTTGGGCAACATTTGCCGAGATTTTAGCCATATATATTTTTCTCCCGTTGGCGGTGGTTCCAATGCTGTCGAGCTTGCAAAGGGTAGGGTAGGTGGCCTCAAAATGCTTCATCATGGCGCGATAAACCTCATAGGTGGGGTAGCGGTCCCAGTTGGCCATTTGGTCGGTGGTGGTGGCCATGGTAATGGAGCGGGTATTGAGCAGCGAGGGACGGGTGAGTTTTGTGTAGGTGTAGCCCAAAGCAGCAAACTTCTGCATCTCCGTAGGTGACGCATAGGCCCAAACCTGTTTGTTGCTAACCCTATCGATGGAGATTATGCGGGTGAGTTTCTGCAGTTCGCTTTTCGACTGAATGGTAAAGGTGAAGTAGTATTCAGGAACTTGCTGTGCAAATGAGGAAAGGGATAACAGAAGCAGAATGGCGGTAAAAAATCGCATCATGGCATTTGCATTTTAAGGAGGTAAATATACAAAAGAAATAGAGTGCATTGTGTAAGATATTTCCTTTGTGTTCCTTCGTGTTTTTGTGGCCACAGGGCGAAAGAAATCGATGTTTATAAGGGATAGAACGGTATGCAGTCAATAGGAAAGTTTATTCCTCTCTTCATCCATCAATTGTTTTGTTAGGCATCAATCCTTAGGTTGGGACTAGTTCGTGCAGAGGTGGTTGGAGAGCAACAACTCCTCTTTACTCTTGAAATATGTTAGTTTGTGGGGAACGCACCAAAACTGATTTTACACAAATTGGTCAGGGAAAAATTCTGTAGATATCTTTTCTGTGAACTACACGGGCAAACTCAACTGTGGCGTGTTCAATAAAAAGGCCAATTCTGTAGTCGCCAATTCTAATCCTGTATACGTTTTTATATCCTTTTCAACTTCTTTAGGTTTGTAATATCGGTTAACCTTGTTGCCCGCTCTACTTCTGCGATAGCATTAATAACATCTACCTTTGCCGAAGTGGTTAACTTGCCGATATCCCTGTTAAAGCTGGTAAGGAATTCAACTTTTATTTACCAAGACATTTCATTACAGTTTCCCTCGAAACCTTTTCATTTCGATCCACATTTTTCATCATTTCAATGAGTCCCAACTCTTCCTTCTCTTCATCAGTAAGGATTGCGGAGGCAATATTCATGCGACGAAGAATTTCTTTGATTAGGTCGAGCTCTTCCTTGTTCTTTGGGGTTATAATGATGGAGTTCATGGCTTTTGGTGCTTTAATGATCATAGGAAATATACAAACTTTTGGCCTACCAGCGGGGTGACATGTTTGGTTCCAAGGGTTCGGTTCTGACTTATATGCAGAACGGAAGCGTTATCATCGGTCAAAAAGTTTTTTACTATATTTACGCTAGCACTTGGTTCTTGCTTGTGTTCTAATACGTTTCTTAATAATAATCGCCTATGAGACTCATACTAGCTGGCATATTGCTTTTTGTTGCCAATTCTGTATTGGCGCAAAATAGGGAATCGCTCATTGTTGCCACCGACAGGCTCACGGACAGCCTATGCGTATTAGATTCCATCGATGGCAGTCGAATGCTGCAGGTTTTTCAGGTCAAATGCGATACCAACGATTTTGTATTTATGGGAATGCTGGTGCTGCCATCTTCAAAAAAAATTGTCAGCCTATTTTCGGAACGCAACTCTTCTGAACATCTTACCCGATACTACTACTACGATTTTGTTACAAAGCGCCTTTACGTTACGCCATATTTCAGTGAAGCCGAAGTGCCTAGTTTCTTTTCGCTCGATGTGGCTAAGCAGGAGCTGTTTTACGTCTCGATTCACCGCAAGGAGCCTGGAACTTTTCTGAAAAAGAGTGTTTCCGTGGCCAGCTGTGACAATGCCATTAGCTATAAGAAATTCGAGGCAAGGTATAAACCCATCAAGAGGATCGCGGTACCGAGATAGGCGTTAACCGGGCTGAATGTGTTTATGTAGGAGCGATAGTTTTAATAGTTACAAGTGACAGAAAAGTGACGAGTAACGAAAAAATCGGAAGACAGGAGACCGAAGTTTTGCGGCTGCCATCTACCTCTTTAATCCCTCTGTGTAACTCAGTGAAAACACGGTGTAACTCTGTGTAGCTAGGAATCAGGAATCAAATCCTATTCCCCTAACAACCTAAACTCCTATACGTTGAACCTAAAGTGCATAATGTCACCATCCTGCACCACGTATTCCTTGCCTTCAATGCCAATTTTACCGGCATCGCGGCATGCAGCTTCAGAGCCAAGGGTGGTATAGTCGGTATATTTAATCACCTCTGCCCTAATAAAGCCACGCTCAAAGTCGGTGTGAATAATGCCTGCTGCCTGTGGAGCCTTGGTGCCACGGGTAAAGGTCCACGCCCTTGTTTCGTCGGGTCCGGTGGTGAAGTAGGTTTGTAGGTCTAGTAGCTTGTAGGCAGAGTGGATGAGCCTTGCAACGCCGGACTCCTCCAACCCAATTTCCTGTAAAAACATCTGTCGCTCCTCAAAGGTCTCCAGCTCGGCAATGTCGGCTTCGGTGGCGGCGGCAATAATGAGCATCTGTGCGTTTTCCTCCTCAATGGCCGACCTCACAGCATCTACATACTTGTTGCCTTTTAGAACGGAGCCTTCGTCAACGTTGCAAACGTATAGCACGGGCTTATCGGTAAGCAGCATGAGGTCGCTCACGAGCTTGCGGTCCTCCTTTTCGAGCTCAAGCACGCGGGCCGATTTGCCCTCCTGCAGCAGCTGCTTGTAGTGCATCAGAATATCGAGCACCCGCTTGGCGTTCTTGTCGCCTCCGGTTTTGGCCTGCTTTTCCACCTTGGCAATGCGGTTTTCCACCGTTTCGAGGTCCTTCAGCTGCAGCTCCATGTCGATAACCTCCTTGTCACGCAGCGGGTTGATGGTGCCATCGACGTGGGTGATATTGTCGTTGTCGAAGCAGCGAAGCACGTGGATAATGGCATCGGTTTCGCGGATGTTGGCCAAAAACTTGTTGCCCAAACCTTCGCCCTTGCTGGCTCCCTTCACCAACCCGGCAATGTCCACAATTTCCACCGTAGTAGGAATAATACGTGCGGGCTTGTCGATGGCAGCCAGCTTGTTGAGCCGCTCATCGGGAACGGTGATCACTCCCAGGTTTGGCTCAATGGTGCAGAACGGAAAGTTTGCAGCCTGAGCACGCGCATTCGAAAGACAGTTAAAAAGTGTGGACTTGCCCACGTTGGGAAGCCCTACTATACCACATTGAAGTCCCATTTTCGTATCAATATTTTCAGGAGCGCAAAGTTAGTTGAAAAAATGATAGTGAATAGATTAGCTTTTAAGATGGTTGTAGAAAACCGATTTTTTTCTGTGGGATTCGCTGGAAAAGAGCTAATTTTACAACCAAATTTTTCTAAGCTGGGAGAATTACTGCCGGCTTTATTTATGGTTTAACATTTTCTACATTAATGGAAGACGTAGATAAGCTCAAAAAAATTGCATCTCAAGTTCGACGCGACATTGTTCGTATGGTACATGCTCAGGCTTCGGGACATCCCGGTGGGTCATTAGGTTGTGCCGATTTTATGGTTGCTCTTTACTTCAAGGTAATGAAGCACGATCCGAAGCATTTTGACCTCGACGGAAAAAATCAGGACCTGTTTTTCCTTTCCAACGGTCACATTTCGCCACTATGGTATAGCGTACTGGCACGCTCTGGTTACTTCGAAACGCGTGAACTTTCAACATTTCGACAAATAAACTCTAGGTTGCAGGGACATCCAACCACCGCAGAGCACCTTCCCGGTATTCGCATTGCTTCGGGTTCGCTTGGTCAGGGTCTTAGCGTGGCATGTGGTGCAGCATTGGCAAAGAAGATAAATGGCGACAAGAAGCTGGTATTCTCACTCCACGGCGATGGCGAATTGCAGGAGGGTCAGATTTGGGAGGCCATGATGTTTGCCGCTCACAACAAGATAGACAACCTCATTTCCACTGTTGACTACAACGGAAAGCAAATTGATGGCCCTGTGGATAAGGTGCTATCTCTGGGTGACCTTAAGGCCAAATGGCTTGCCTTTGGCTGGGATGTGGTTGAGATGAACGGCAACGATATGGTAGACGTGCTCCGTGGCCTTAACGAGGCTAAGGTGAGAACAGGTAAGGGTAAACCGGTGGTAATCCTCATGAAAACGGAGATGGGAAATGGTGTCGACTTTATGATGGGCACGCACAAGTGGCATGGCAAGGCACCCAACGATGAGCAGCTGGCCAAGGCTTTGGAGCAACTTCCCGAAACTATCGGTGATTATTAGAGATTTTCTTTTGAGAGAATGGTTGTCATTATGGTAACCACAAAAAACTTATTGAGATGAAAAATATTGTTGTTATTGCCCACGATGGGAAAAAGAACGATTTGGTTCAGTTCTTGAGCGAACGACGTGATTGGATTCAGGGGGTAAATCTCCTTGCCACGGGTCGTACGGCGGAGTTTGTGGAGGCTCAGGGCATCACAGTTAAGCATTTAAGTCCAGGTCTTTCGGGAGGATATATCCAAATTACCGACATGATTAATAACGGTGAGGTAGATATTGTGATCTTTTTCCGTGACCACAAGCTATACCAGCCACACCACGAGGATATTCGTAACTTGCTGGAGGCTTGCAACGTGAATAACATTCCGCTTGCCACCAACTATGCTAGTGCCGAACTTCTCATTCTTGGCCTGATTAAAAAGGAGGCCTCCGAGAGGTTGAAGAGCAAGGAGTAGTTGATTACTCCACCATGTTTTGATGAAAAAAAATTACTGATGAAAAAATACGTTTCTACTGGATTAAAGGAGACAAGGGTTGGGTTTGGTGATGCGCTCACAGAGCTCGGGAAGACCAACCCAAATGTGGTGGGTCTCTGCGCCGACCTTATTGGTTCACTCAAAATGGAGGGGTTTATTGAGCACTGCCCTGAACGCTTTGTGCAGGTGGGTATTGCCGAGGCCAACATGATAGGTCTAGCTGCCGGGATGACTATTGGTGGTAAAATTCCATTTGCAGCAGGCTTTGCCAACTTTGTAACGGGAAGGGTTTACGACCAGATTCGTCAGAGCGTTGCCTACTCAAACAAAAATGTGAAGATTGTTGGTTCCCATGCGGGAATTACCCTTGGTGAAGATGGGGCAACCCACCAGATATTGGAAGACCTAGGAATGATGAAGATGCTGCCAAACATGGTAGTGATCAATACCTGCGATTACAACCAGACGAAGGCAGCAACGCTTGCCATGGCAGAATATAAAGGGCCTGTTTATCTTCGTTTTGGCAGGCCAGCTGTTCCCAACTTTACTCCAGAAGATCAGGAGTTTGAAATTGGTAAGGCAGTGTTGCTAACCGAGGGCGAGGATGTTACCATTTTTGCAACTGGGCATCTGGTGTGGAAAGCTCTTGAGGCTGCAGAAATTCTTGCTGAGGATGAGATATCGGTGGAAGTTATCAATATTCACACCATTAAACCTCTTGATGAGAAGGCAGTGCTTCGCTCAGTTGGAAAAACTAGAGCGGTAGTTACAGCGGAGGAGCACATGATGAATGGTGGCCTAGGCGATAGCATTGCGCAGGTTCTTGGCCGTAAGCTTCCAACACCCATTGAAATGGTTGCGATTGATGATGTGTTTGGTGAAAGTGGAAAGCCGGAGGAGCTCATGGAGAAGTATCACCTCGACACCCCAACAATTGTTGAAGCAGTGAAGCGTGTGCTAAAAAGAAAAAAACAGTAATACTCGCATCCGTTTGATGACCGAATATTCCGATGCAAATATTGTAGAACTCTTTAAGAAGGGTGAAAGCAAGGAGAATGCTTTCACCCTTCTTGTGCAAAAGTATCAGGAGAGGCTTTACTGGCATATTCGGAGAATGGTGGCTGACCACGACGATGCAGACGACATTCTGCAGAACACATTTTTAAAGGTATGGAGCGGATTAAATGGATTTAGGGAGGATTCTCAACTTTATACTTGGCTCTACCGCATAGCAACCAACGAGGCGTTGACATTTTTGAAAAAGAAGCGATCGAACATCTTTTCTCCAATTGACAACATGGAGTATCAGCTGGGAAATTCGCTCGAATCTGATGTGTATTTCGATGGGGATGAGTTACAATTAAAACTACAGAAAGCAATTCTAAGGCTGCCGGACAAGCAGCGGTTGGTTTTCAATATGAAGTATTACGAGAATATAAAGTACGAGGCAATGTCCGAAGTTCTAAAAACTTCTGTTGGTGCGCTTAAGGCATCGTATCACCATGCTGTAAAAAAGATTGAGAAATTTATGGCTGAGGATTAAACTATTAGTCAAGCCGGTTATCATAACAACAAAAGATTTACAGTGCAATGAAAAAGCGTTTTAGCGGAGAAGAGGAGTTAGAAAAGGTGGTGGAAGGTTTTCCCAAAGGCAACCCTTATAAGGTTCCGGAAGGATACTTCAACGAGTTTCCGCGTAGGTTGAAGGAACAACTTAGCCAACCTTCTTTTATTGAAGTAACCCACAGGCCAAGCAGAAGATTTATTTACACTCAGCTGGCCTATGCTGCGGGTTTTGCCCTACTTATAAGCCTTGGATACCTTGGTTTACGAATGATGGAGCCCACTAAAGTGACCCAGCCTGTTGCGAAGGTTACTGCTGTTAGGGAAAATGGAGTGTACATCGATTTTGATGAAGCATCGCTGATCGATGCGCTTCAGAATGATCATAATCAAGTTAAAACTACCGTTACCGACAACGCAACCAAGGATGCCATGATTCAATACCTCGTTGAGGATAATGTGGACTACACTACGCTTGTTGAAAAGTATTAAATCCTTTCCGATGAAAACATTAATGCGCATATTCCTAATTGCAACCATCATTTTTGCTGGGAACTCCACAAAAATAGTGGCGCAGGATAATCAGAATAAGGCTGAGCTGGTGAAGGCTCAAAAAATCGCGTTCTTTACTCAAAAGCTTAACCTTACTCCCGACGAGGCACAGCGTTTTTGGCCTGTTTACAATGAGTATTGGAGCCGAAAGAATATTATTATTGCCGACCGAAGGGAGACCATGGCTTACTGTCAGAAGAATTTGAGTCGTATGTCCTCTAAGGAGATTAAAGCCTACGCCGATAAGTATGTGGGTTTTCAGAAGAAGGAGGCTGATTTACTACTGGAGTTTAACCTGAAGTTTCAAAAGGTGCTTCCCGTGGAAAAGGTGATGAAGCTATATCAGGCCGATAACGACTTTAAGAATTGGCTGCTGCAGCAGATTAAAGAAGGCGGGAAAGATAATTAAGTAGAAGATATTTCTATTGAAGAGGGCGATTCCTGAGGAACCGCCCTTTTTTATTTGGTCTACTCGAAGCTGTCGAATTTTCCTGACCTGATAAATTCTACCGCTTTGTCTATCTCGTGGTACATAATCTTGTCCTCGCTTATAAATCCAACAACTTTCCGGAATTCACCCACAAACTCCTCTAAGTAAGGGGAGGTTTTGGCTGGGCGACGGAAGTCGAGTGCTTGTGCGGCATTCATCAGTTCAATGGCCATAATGCGCTCCAGATTGTCGACCACCTTGAGCACCTTTGTTGCGGAGTTGGCACCCATGGATACATGGTCCTCTTGACCGTTGCTCGAAACAATGGAGTCGCTCGAGGCAGGAAAGCAATACATCTTGTTCTGGCTTACCATGGAGGCTGCCGCGTACTGTGGAATCATGTAGCCGGAGTTTAAGCCCGGATTGGCAACTAAAAACTCAGGAAGTCCTCTAAGACCTAAGATCAGCTGTGCAGTTCTTCTCTCAGAAATATTTCCTAGTTCGGCCAGCGATAGGGCTAGAAAATCGAGCGACAATGCCAGTGGCTGTCCATGAAAATTTCCTCCAGAGATAATTAAATCTTCGTCGGGCCAAATTGTAGGATTATCGGTAACCGAGTTTATTTCGGTAAGCACTACCGATGCCACGTAGTTAATGGCGTCCTTAGAAGCCCCATGCACCTGAGGCATGCAGCGGAAGGAGTATGGGTCTTGAACATGCTTCTTTGGTCGCGTAATGAGCTCGCTACCTTCGAGAATTTTTCTAAAATTTTTGGCTGTCTCAATCTGTCCCTGATGTGGCCTTACCATTTGAAGGTTGGCGTGGAATGGTTCAATGCGTCCATCGAACGCTTCCAGTGAAATAGCGCCAATAATATCGGTGAGTTTGGTTAACTTAAATGCTTTCAGTAGAGCAAATACAGCATGGGAACTCATAAACTGCGTGCCATTCAGAAGCGCTAGCCCCTCTTTGCTCTGCAGCTCGATGGGCTGCCAGCCGAGTTCCAGAAGGACATCTTCGGCGTTGCGTTTTACACCATTGTATCTTACCTCACCAAGTCCAAGCAACGGAAGAAAGAGGTTGGATAGAGGTGCTAAGTCACCGGATGCTCCTAACGAACCACGGTCGTAAACTATGGGTAGCACGTTGTGGTTGAGCATGTACAATATTCGCTCCACTGTAACTACCTGAACACCGGAATTGCCCATGGATAGGGCGTGCGCTTTAAGGAAAAGCATTAGCCTCACAATTTCTGCACTCACTTCGGTACCAGTGGAGCAGGCGTGCGACATTACTAGGTTTTTTTGCAGCTGGGCCAGCTGGTCAGGGGAGATGGTTTCCTTGCAAAGCGAACCAAAACCGGTGGTAATGCCATAGATTGGTTCCTTTTGGTTTTTTACTTTGTTGTCGAGGTAGGTCCGGCATTTCTGGATTAGCACTCTCGATTCGTTCGAGAGTTTAATTTCAACATCTCCTTCAAGAAAGTTTTCCAAAAGTTGGAAGGTGAGGGGTGCAGGTGAAATTTGATGAATTGTTTTCATTGGTTTATTGAAGTTTATGGGAATGTAAAAGCCCGACAGAAGGACGGGCTTTTACATAGTTTTTATTGGTTAGAGATAAATTCGGCTAGATGATGAAATGGTATTTGGTGCTGCTCACCAGTGGCCATAATCTTAACGTTGGCTATCTTTTGCTCAATCTCGTTCGCGCCAATGAGGGCTACAAATGGTATGTTCTTTTTGTTGGCGTAGTCCAGCTGTTTTTTCATTTTGGTGGAGTCGGGATAAAGTTCCGATGCAATTCCGAGAGCTCTAGTTTGTGCCAGAAGCTTTAAGCACTCCATCGCCTCTTTGTCTCCGAAATTTACAAAAAGCAGCTTCGATGAGGCAGCCGATTCAACAGGGAATAGGTTTAGCTGGGCCATAACGTCGTAGATGCGGTCGGCGCCAAATGAGATGCCAACACCCGACATGTCTTTCAATCCAAAGATTCCGGTAAGGTCGTCGTAGCGGCCACCACCGCAAATGCTTCCTATCGCCACATCGTTTGCTTTTACCTCAATAATTGCCCCGGTATAGTAGTTCAAACCTCTTGCTAGCGACAGGTCGATTTCCACCATTGTGGTTATTGATAGAGGTTCAATAAATCCAAGCACTGTTTCCAACTCCGCAATGCCGTTTAGCCCAATTTCTGAAGTACTAAGAATGGATTTTAACTTAGCGAGTTTTGTTCTATTGTCGCCTTCGAGCAACAGAATGGGTTCCAACTTGGTAATGGCTTCTTGTGCAACTCCACGCTCTGCCAACTCTGCCTTAACGGCCTCAAGGCCAATTTTGTCAATCTTATCTATGGCAACAGTTATATCTGTAAGCCTTTCTGATTCGTGGAGGTATTCAGCAATGCCAGATAGAATCTTTCGGTTATTCAACTTAACCGTAACGCTTATACCAAGTTTCTGAAAAACGCTGTCTGTAATTTGAATGAGCTCCACCTCGTTGAGGAGAGAGGTGCTACCAATAACGTCCACGTCGCATTGATAAAACTCACGGTAGCGTCCTTTCTGAGGCCGATCGGCGCGCCAAACTGGCTGAATTTGGTATCGCTTAAAAGGAAAAGATAGCTCGTTTTGGTGCATGACCACATACCTTGCAAAAGGAACAGTAAGGTCGTAGCGAAGCCCCTTCTCACAAATTTGAACAGACAACGCATTGCTATTTGCCGATGTGAGATCACTGGCAGTAACTTTAGAGAGGTATTCGCCGGAGTTGAGGATTTTGAAAAGCAACTTATCGCCTTCGTCACCATACTTTCCGAGCAGGGTGGAGAGGTTTTCCATTGCAGGGGTTTCCAGTGGCTGGTAGCCAAATCGCTGAAATTCCTGCTTGATGCTATCGAAGATGTATCCCCGCTTAGCCGATTCCTCCGGAGAAAAATCTCTTGTGCCTTTCGGTATGCTTGGTTTTTGAACAGCCATAGTTAAAAGTTTGCACAAAGATAGAAAAACAACCAAATTCTTACCCCTTCATGTTATTTAGCATTAACCATTTGCCCTGAGGTCAACGCTATTCCTTCTTAGGGATATTGCTGTTATGCCCGGTGCGACGAAATAATCTTTACTGGATTTGAATGAAACGAGGGTGCAACATTTTAGTGAAGCACCCTCGTGATCGTTTGTTGACCGGCTAGTTAGTCGGCCTTCAACTTTTTGTATCTGATGCGCTTTGGTCCCTCATCACCTAAACGCTCCTTTTTGTTGGCTTCGTATTCGGAGTAACTTCCCTCAAAGAAGTAAACTTGTGAGTTCCCTTCAAAGGCAAGAATGTGCGTGGCAATTCGGTCTAGAAACCAGCGGTCGTGGGAGATAACCACTGCGCAGCCTGCAAAGTTATCCAACCCTTCCTCCATGGCACGAAGGGTGTTAATGTCGATATCGTTGGTAGGCTCGTCAAGCAGAATAACGTTTCCTTCTTCTTTTAGTGCGATTGCAAGGTGAAGCCTATTGCGCTCTCCACCTGAAAGCATTCCGCACTTCTTTTCCTGGTCGCCGCCTGAGAAGTTAAAGCGGGCAACATAAGCTCTTGCATTTTGCTGACGTCCGCCAATCATGATGGTGTCGGTGCCTCCAGAAATCACCTCGAAAACACTTTTCTCGGGATCAATGGCCTTGTGCTGCTGGTCCACGTATGCGAGCTTAACCGTTTCACCAACTTCGAAGGATCCTTGGTCTGGATTATCTAGCCCCATGATGAGCCGGAACAACGTTGTTTTACCAGCTCCATTTGGACCAATCACACCAACAATTCCAGCAGGTGGTAGCGAGAATGATAGGTTTTCGAATAGCAACTTTTCACCATAGGCTTTCGATACGTTCTGTACCTCAATAACCTTATTGCCAAGTCGAGGACCGTTGGGTATGTATATTTCCAACTTCTCCTCCTTTTGCTTGGAGTCCTCGTTGAGCATCTTATCGTAAGCCGCAAGCCTAGCTTTGCTTTTGGCGTGTCTCGCTTTTGGAGCCATACGAACCCACTCTAGCTCACGTTCTAGCGTTTTTCGGCGTTTGCTCTCCTGCTTTTCCTCCTGCATCAACCTGTTCGATTTTTGCTCTAACCACGAGGTGTAGTTACCTTTCCATGGAATTCCTTCTCCACGGTCGAGCTCAAGAATCCATCCGGCCACATTGTCGAGGAAGTAGCGGTCGTGGGTTACGGCAATAACGGTTCCTTTGTATTGCTGCAGGTGTAGTTCAAGCCACTCTACGCTTTCGGCGTCAAGGTGGTTCGTGGGCTCATCAAGCAGAAGAACATCGGGCTCACGGAGCAGCAATCGGCACAGTGCTATTCTTCTTCTCTCGCCACCGGAAAGATTCTTTACCGGCATATCGCTATCGGGACAACGCAATGCATCCATAGCGCGCTCTAGCTTGCTATCAATTTCCCAACCCTCCACCGCGTCAATCTTTTCTGTGAGTATGCCCTGTCTCTCAATGAGCTGGTTCATCTGGTCATCGCTCATTGGCTCGGCAAACTTGTTGTTAATCTCCTCATACTCCTTCAGTAGGTCCATCACCTCCTGAACGCCTTCCTGAACAATCTCCTTCACGGTTTTGGCGTCGTCGAGTTTAGGCTCTTGCTCCAGATATCCAACGGAGTACCCGGGAGAGAAAACAACTTCACCGTCGAACGATTTCTCAACACCTGCAATTATTTTGAGCAATGTTGATTTTCCTGATCCATTTAAACCAATGATGCCAATTTTTGCACCATAGAAAAAGGAGAGGTAAATATTGTTGAGCACCTTTTTTTGAGGTGGAAACAACTTGCTCACCCCAACCATTGAAAAAATAATCTTCTTATCGTCAGCCATGTTTTGGTATTTGTTGACTATTAATGAATTGCCCCGCTGTGTGGCGGGGCAAAGATATTGAAAAACAAGATGAATTATGCCCCTCAAAAGTGCATTTTTTAATCTTCTTCCAAGGTTTAAGGTTACTATGGACTCTTCTACATCGTTGTGCAGATTAGAAGTCACATTTGCAGCTAAGCAGTGGTGAACTACCGCTCTAATTTTTTCAAGTCCTTGATCAGCAAACCATCGTCGTCCTTGTCCTTAATCATGTGGTAGCTCCAGTAGTAGAGTTTGTTCTCACCAATACCCATAATCATAACATAGCAGCGAGCTTGGAGACGAGTTCCCTCTGGGCCAACCTTGTGAAGGAAAACCACGTTGGTATCATTCTTTTCAATTGCCTCTTGAATGTCCTCGGGTTTAACTACCCTAATTGGGTATGTGTAGTATTTCCTCAAGGTTGCAAGGCTTCGAGTTTCTTTGGCTAGGTCCTTTTCAACCACCCACAGTTCTTTTGTGTGAATATCTCCGCGGTTCTTGTTGTAATATTCAAACATGTTGGAGGAGATAATTTCGGGCTTTGCCTTCATTAGCTTAATATGATTTTGAAGGAAGAGCACCATGGCCTTGGTTTTGTATGCCCAGCTGTATTCGTCTACGCTAGCGTAGCTAATAGGAATACCGCATATTTCCGGCATGTCGGTAATTTTCTTTACGGCGGATCCGAGAAGAACGCTTAGAAAATTGTATGACGCTTCAATTTTGTCGCCAGGGAATTTTACCTGAATGAGCACAATAAAAGATTTTTCAGGATCCTTCCGCATATCCTCAAACTGGGTAGCGGTAATAAATTTAAAAGGAGTTATGGTCCACGATTTCTCAACCGCATCCTTAATCCTCATGTTAAACTCGCTCATGGGATTATTCTGCAGCACTACGTAGGTTGTGGTTTTATAGAACCGTTCAACGTCTGCCTGCGTGGGTACGTAACGCTCGGCAGCAGCAAATTTTACCATGGCGGTCATCATGGCTGCTAAAAGGAGAAGTCTTTTCATGGCATTTATGGTTTTTAAGTGATTATTGCTTATTTAGTTGTGGAATCATCAACGGATTTCGTTGGTTGAACCGTCTGATAAAGAAGAATTTCAAGTCATTCTTTTTTCTACGGCTCAGCTGTTCATATTCGTTGGAGAGTTCTTCATCGGAGGCTATGAGTACTGCTACATGTTTGTAGTCATAGTCAAACACTTCACCCGTCTTAAAGTTTAGCAAGAATTGTCTTGTTTCCTGAGTGGCGTAGGTCGATGGGCCATAGTTGTAATAACCGTTGTATCCATAGTAAAACGGGTCGTAGTATTGCTGGTTTGCCACAGTAACGGTGGCAATAAAATGGCAAATGCTGCCAATGATTGAAATACGGTTAAAGTTACCTCCAACGTTGATGTAGATAGAGCCATTGCTG
Organism: Williamwhitmania sp.; assembly: GCA_035529935.1. Taxonomy (NCBI): domain Bacteria; kingdom Pseudomonadati; phylum Bacteroidota; class Bacteroidia; order Bacteroidales; family Williamwhitmaniaceae; genus Williamwhitmania; species Williamwhitmania sp. The sequence goes on from DATKVT010000102.1 coordinate 29,021, forward strand.
GAGAAGCCCCAAATCTTTTCCGTGAGAATTTCCTGCCGAATTCCTTCGCTGTCGAAGTAAAATACCTTTTTGCCGCTGAGAACCTTATCGAAGAACGATGGACTGTTGATGTTTTCTGAAATAATTACTCTTGATTTTGGAATAGGATTATTGCTCTTAAGCTGGGCAAAGGAAAGGTATAGGCCTTCCTTAAACTTAAGATCAGGTGTATATTTCACCATCCTAACGCTGTCAGCTTGTGCAAAGGTCTGGCAGGCTAAGAGGCAAATTAGTAAAATATTGACAATTTTTTTCATGAACTTTCTTGATGGTTCAAAATTACAAAAATTACAATACCGACTTTAAATGTGATCAACATCGTATTGCATGGTAGTCGGAATTATCCGATATTTCTTATCTTGCAGCCTTGTTAAAAAGAAAAGATAAACTATGAACCTGGTTGATTCGGAAGATTTTAAAAAGGCAGCCAACTTGAACACTGTTGGTGGAGATAGCTTGTCTAAATTGCTGATGTATATTTTAAGGTTTAACACTATTAATAAAATTTACTCTAAAATATCCGATAGGAATGGGCTTGAGTTTATTGATAAGGTTATTGAGGAGTTGGAACTTAAGTTTGAAGTTAGCCCAGAAGATTTAAAGCGCATTCCCAAAAGTGGGCCGTTTATTACCGTGTCCAACCATCCGTTTGGCGGTGTGGATGGACTTTTGCTCATCCGAACGATTGCTGAAATACGGCCAGACTACAAGATGCTTTCAAACTTTCTTTTAAGCAAAATAAAGCCCATTGAGGACTTCTTTTTTCCCGTTAATCCCTTCGAATCAAAAAAGGCTGACAAGTCGAGCTTAACAGGGCTCAAACTTGCACTAGGTCACTTAAAAGAAGGGCATTGTATGGGCCTTTTCCCAGCAGGGGAGGTGTCATCGTATCAGGCTGGGCTCATGGGGATTGCCGATCGAAAATGGCAACCTTCCTCTCTGAAACTCATGAAGAATGCCGGTGTGCCCATAGTGCCAATCTATTTTGTTGGAACCAACAGCAGGTTATTTCACCTTCTTGGACTTCTTCATCCTATGCTCCGAACCATTAAGTTGCCATCGGAGTTGCTGAACAAGAGAAATAAGGTAATTAGGATAAGGATTGGCAATCCAATTTGCACCGAAGAGCAGAATGAGTTTACCGACTTGAGCCAGTATGGCCGGTTTCTTCGGGCAAAAACGTATGCACTTGGAACATCACTGGAGGTGAAGCGTTTTTTTTCACCTAGGGTTATAAAAGAACCCATTGCCGTTGAGAATATTATTGATCCTGTCAATCCAGCGATTGTTCAAGAAGAGGTGGAAATGCTAAAGAAGGATTATCTCCTTTTTCAGAGCAAGAACTATTCTGTGATATGCGCGCCATCCATTGAGATGCCGAACTTGATGACGGAGATAGGACGCATACGTGAGGTGACCTTTCGTGAAGTGGGTGAGGGAACGAATCGTAAAATCGACATCGACGAATTCGACCTATACTACCACCAGCTGTTTATCTGGGACGAGGATGAGAAAAAAATTGTTGGCGCATACCGTGCGGGCAAGGGCCAAGAAATTCTTGACAGATATGGAGTTGGCGGTTTTTACATACAAACTCTCTTTAAGATAAGTGACACCTTTATTCCAATTCTTGGACAGAGCATCGAATTGGGACGATCTTTTATTGTTAAGGACTATCAAAAAAAGCCTTTGCCACTGTTTCTGCTCTGGAAAGGAATACTATACTTTTTGTTGAAAAATCCTGAGTACCGGTTCCTCATAGGACCTGTTTCTATCAGCGATAGGCTTTCTACCTTTTCCAAAGGTATTATCATAAAGTTCATGCGTGAAAATCACTATGACCCTGAGTTTTCAAAGTATATCTCGCCTAGAAAGAAGTTTAAGGTGAAGTTTGGAAAAATAGATGCTGACATTCTTCTTCAGCATTCCAACGATCTCAATAGGCTCGATAAGTTCATTGCCGATATTGAGGAGGAGGATTATAGGATGCCCGTATTGCTGAAGAAGTATATTAAGCTTAATGGGAAAATTATTGGATTCAATGTTGACCCGCTGTTCAACAACTGCCTCGATGGACTGCTAATTCTCGACATCTTTCAGGTTCCAATAGAAACCATAACCTCCCTTTCCAAGGAAATAAACGACAAGACAATTCTGGAGCGGTTTAACGTTTCCGACTATACCTTTGAAGAGGAGGAATAGGTCGAAACCGTGATTGAATTTTGCCATGTTCGGCATTTTTTTGTTATTTGGTTGTGAATTAAAATACCACCTCTATGAAAAAAGTTGGAGTGCTAATTGCAAGTATTACTGCTGGCTTGTTGCTGGTCACCTCTTGTGGTAGCAATGATTCTAGCGGTGTTTCCGTATTAAAAGCGATGGATTCTCAAAAGGTGGAATCTTCCTCACAAACTACCACGGTATACCAAATAGATACTACAAAATCGGTGATTACATGGGTGGGTAGTAAGCCCGGTGGTCAGCATAATGGTATATTTATGCTAGCAAATGGCTATTTTGAAGTTGCCAATCAGCTGTTGGTAGGTGGCCGATTTACCATTAATATGAATAAACTTCATGATAAGGACCTTTCCGATCAAGCCTCACGTGAAAAATTGGAGATGCATCTTAAGTCGGCCGATTTTTTCAACGTTGATACTTTTCCGTTTGCGGAGTTTGTTATTACCAAAGCCATCGTTCGGGAAAAAGTTGACGCTTCTCATTCTGAATATCGAATTGAGGGAAATTTGACGTTAAAGCGCATTACCAAAAACATACAGTTTAAGGCCTTAGTTGAAATGTTAAATGGTGAAATAAAAGCCACCACAGGACCTTTGGGCATTAATAGAACCGACTGGGGTGTAAACTACGGTTCGAAATCTATTTTTGGTAACCTTAAAAATAAATTCATCGACGACCAAGTTGTGATAACCGTGTCTATTACAACCGGAAAGCAATAGGTGTTGGCAACAATTATGATTCAGCCCGATATCTTCGGGCTGTTTTTTTTCGATTGAGTTCAAAGCGGATACTTCTATTGTTGGAAGGTTCTAGATCAACGATTGTTTACCTTTGCAAAATCACGTAAAATGGGGAGTTTGATAAAACAGGCAAGATTTATTAAGTCAAGCACGAAGCTAAGCGAATGTCCGGCAGAGACCATGCCTGAGTACGCATTTATTGGCCGAAGCAATGTGGGAAAATCATCACTCATCAATATGCTAACCGATAAGAAGGGGTTGGCCAAGGTTTCTCAGACACCTGGGAAAACGCAGCATATTAACCATTTTGTTGTTGATGAGAGCTGGTATTTGGTCGATCTTCCTGGTTATGGGTATGCCAAGGCATCCAAAACAATGCGGGCAACTTTTGGGGAGATGATCTCGGGCTACCTTCTTCAACGAACCAATCTGGTTTGTGTTTTTGTACTCGTGGATGTTCGGCATGAGCCACAGAAAAACGATATGGAGTTTGTTGGTTGGCTTGGGCGTAACCAAATACCTTTTGCGGTTGTATTTACAAAGGCAGACAAACTTGGGACCAATGCACTTCACAATAGGCTGGAAAGCTATAAGCGTAGCATGCTTGAGGACTGGGAAGAGCTACCTAAAATGATTGTTACCTCGGCTGAAACAAGGCTCGGGCGTGAAGAAATTATTAGCTACATCACTGCATTGAATGTTGATGTTAAAGCTGGGGCATCCGATGAAGTATGATGTGAAGATCCAAGGATCCAAGGATAAAAAATGGCAAACGGGTTAAACAGTTTATGAAAAAGGATCAATGGCCAGTTTTTATGATTAAATTTGTCCCGTCATTCAGGAATGCGAGTTAGAATCCTAAATATTTGCCTCCAATGTCCCACAAGAGTCCTATTAAGTTTTTTTCCGGAAGAAATTCTCATTACCTCGCGGAGAAAATTGCAAAAAGTTTTGGAACAGAGCTGGGGAAATCGTCGGTGCTAGATTTTAGCGACGGTGAGTTTCAACCTTGCTTTGAAGAGTCTGTTCGTGGCTCTACTGTATTTATTATCCAATCAACGTTTCCGCCAACAGACAATCTTTTTGAGTTGCTTCTGATGATTGATGCAGCTCATCGTGCTTCAGCCTATAAGGTGGTTGCCGTAATTCCCTATTTTGGATGGGCCCGCCAGGACCGAAAAGATAAACCTCGTGTTTCCATAGGAGCTAAGCTTGTGGCAAATCTCCTTAGCGCAGCAAAAGTTGATCGGGTTATGACCATGGACTTGCACGCAGACCAGATACAGGGATTCTTCGATGTACCAGTCGATCACCTTTACGCAAGTTCCATCTTTGTCCCCTACATCAAAAACCATAACCTAGATAACATTGCCATTGCAGCTCCCGACATGGGTGGTGCAAAGCGGGCAAATGCTTACAGCCGGTTTATGGATGCCTCCATGATAATATGCCACAAGTCGCGCGAAAAGGCAAATGTTATTGCTGAAATAAATGCTATTGGTGACGTGAAGGATAAGAATGTGATAATTCTTGACGATATGATCGATACGGCTGGAACAATGACTAAGGCCGCGGAGATGATGATGGATAAAGGGGCAAAGAGCATTAGAGCTATTGCAACTCATCCAGTGTTTTCTGGCCCAGCCTACGATAGAATTGCCAATAGCGTTTTGGAAGAGGTTGTTGTTACGGACACCATTCCACTAAAGCCGGGAGAGGATATCTCAAAAATCCACGTTTTAAGCGTGGCCGATCTATTTGCTGATGTCATCGATAAAGTTTACAACTATCAGTCAATTAGTTCCAAGTTTATAATTTAATGCTATATTTGCACCTCTAATTTTAGCAAATGGTGTAATGGGGAGCAAATGCTCTGAGTAGCACTAATTACTAATTCTTAATTACAAGAAGAAAATGAAAACTTTAGAAATCGTTGGTGCATTGCGCACTAATGTTGGTAAAAAGGAAACTAAGGCATTGAGAAATGCCAATTTGGTTCCATGTGTTCTTTATGGAGGTGGCGAAAATGTTCACTTTAGTGTTGAGGAGAAGTTGGTTAATACCCTCATCTTTACCCCTAACGCCCATTTAGTTAACCTGAAGATTGGCAAAAAGCAATACTCTGCAGTTATGCAGGATTGCCAGTTTCACCCAGTGTCCGATAAAACCCTTCATGTTGACTTTGTTCGTGTTTTTGAAGATAAAAAGGTTGCCGTAGACGTACCGGTTCTTGTTGTTGGAACCTCCGAAGGCGTAAGGCAAGGCGGCAAGCTACAACTTCTTTATCGTAAAATTCGTGTTTCGGCTTTACCAGCCCAACTTCCTGATGCCGTAACCATTGACATTACTGGTATGGAAATGGGCAGCTCAAAGATTGTTGGAGAAATAGTGGCTGATAATTTTGAGATTATAACTCCTAAGAATTCAATAATTGCAACTGTTAAGTTGACTAGGGCTGCACGTGGTGCCGCTGCAGCTACAGCTGAAAATCCTGCTGAAAGTAAATAGAATAGGTAACATTGAAGTATCTGATAGCCGGGCTCGGGAACATTGGCGCTGAATATGCTAATACCCGCCACAATATAGGTTTTAAAGTGTTGGACGCCCTTGCAAAAGCGTCCAATATTTTTTTTAAAGATGGTCGTTATGCCTCCGTCGCAGAGCTAAGGCATAAGGGCCGTACCTTTATTTTGATTAAACCCAATACCTACATGAACCTTAGCGGAAAGGCCGTTCGATATTGGATGCAAACAGAAAAAGTTCCCATCGAGAATTTGCTAGTGGTGGTTGACGATATTGCGTTGCCATTCGGAATGCTTAGGATGCGGGGTAAGGGAAGCGATGGTGGCCATAATGGATTAAAAGATGTTGCACGGGTTTTAGGTAGTGAGGATTATGCCCGTATTCGTATGGGTGTTGGAAACGAATTTGAGCGTGGTCAGCAGGTGGATTATGTGCTTAGCGAATGGTCTGCTTCCGAAGCAGAGCAGCTGTCAATATTTATTGAAAAGGCTTCCAATGCCGTTCTGAACTTTGGAACTATTGGCCTAGGCCGTACGATGAATCTCTTCAACACAAAATAAAAAGGTGGCCCAAGAAAGTAATACCAGAATAGATAAGTGGCTCTGGGCTGTTAGGGTATTCAAAACCAGAACAGAAGCTGCCGACGCCTGTAGAAAGGGATGGGTAAAGGTAAACGGGTTGGTGGTAAAACCATCGCGGGACCTAAAACTCAACGATGTTGTGTCTGTAAGAAAAAGCCCGGTGGTATACTCTTTTCGTGTTTTAGGCCTTATTGGTAACCGCCAACCAGCAAAGCTGGTCGAAAACTATGCTGAGAATATGACCCCTCAGGAGGAACTGGATAAGCTTACGCTGAATAGCATAATTATAACACTTCAGCGCGATCGTGGAACTGGAAGGCCAACAAAAAAGGAACGTCGTGATATCGACAAACTCATTCAAGACCCTGAAGATTAGCACATGGAACTTGCACGAAAGCTAAAGCAAACCTCACTCTTTGAGTATTTGCTCCTAATGTATCAGGTTGAAGACATTATTCGAGCTTGTAATTTTGACAAGTCGATAATTACTAAAGTTGCCGAGCAACGATTTGGAAGCGAACTTGGCGATAGGGATGAAGGGATAGCTTGGTTTTTGGCTATGTCTGAAATGATGCAGGAGGAAAAAATTGAACAAAAATATCACTTGCAGCATGTGGTAAACCTCACAAACGATCTCTTTCAACTCCATTTGCGGTTAGTTAATGCACCTAATGAGGAAGAATACCATGAACTCTATATAAAGGTGGAGATATTTGGTGAAGAACTTCGCCAGAAAGGAAACTCTGAGGAGAATATGGTTTCCCTTTTTCTTACTGCAATATATGGAGTTTGGCTTTTGGGTCTTAAAAATGCTCCTGTTTCAACCGAAACAAGGCAAGCAGTTGAAGATATAACCAACTTGCTCGCCCTGCTGTCGAAATATTACCACCAGATTGAAGCGGGTCAAAAGGAACTACCTGGATAGCCCTTCCGTAATTAATTCTTCCACTTTATGCCAATTCCTATCCCGAAAATCTCCTTCATCTGAATTTTTGGCGTAAACCTGTCATTTATGCCATCACCATTGGTGTCCTTCGCTATCCGAGCATTGTCGTCATAAATAGCCAGCATAAATAATCGAGCTGTCAACCAGCTGTTTAGTTTTGCCTCTAGCGTGTTTTCCCAGTTTACATACACGTTTTGAGGATCCTTAATAAAGTTTGAAAAAAGATCCAGCTTCGAAGTCCACAGCAATTTCTTCTTAAAAATGGGTTGGATTAGCTGTATTCTCACTAGAGCCCCGGCTTCGTATAGGTAATGTTCCCCTTTCTTTATTAGATTGCCACTCTGATCATACACGGCAGCCTTAACCCCGTAACTACCCTCATTAGCCAAATCTTGGCGCTGGACAACCGTTAATCTTCCCGATACGGGGGAAAGAAATATGCTCAATCTGTCTGACGGTTTGTAGTCCATACCGAAAGATAAGCCTAGGTATCCAGGCGCAAGCCAGTCTGACACAACTGTGCTATCGTTGGGGTAGTTGTAACCCGGGAACATTTGTGTTTTGAATGTTGCAAGCACGCTATAAAACCATTTCGCTGAGGCTTTTCTACCAAACTTTGAGGAGACCTCAATTCTGTCGTCGTTCTTGATGTTTTTGCTAGTGCCCTGCCGTGTTTGTCCATAGCCAGCGTCGAAAGTATTGTCCCAGGAATTATCTCCTTCACTATAGCTTGACGCAAATCCATAGTGACCATTACCAGAGATGGTATTTTCTCCACCGGCGACCCAGTTGGTTAGCGAAACCTGAGAAAAGGTTAGGCTCACTTCATTCTTGATTTTCCATGGTTTTATTATTGGTGCTTTAGTGGTGTCGGATTTTGTTAGTGTGTCTCCTTTTTGCACTTTATCTTGTGCATTTACAATCCTCGTGAATGCGAAGAAAACAAGGAGTAAAGTTGCCGTTGTTTTAGAAATTTTTAGGTAGTGCATTGATCTACAAATTTATGTTTTTACTATGTAAGATACAGCTACTTTCTTTGGGCCAAAGATGCTTTCGGTTTTTTGCAATTATATCATAAACCCAGTTGGAAATTAATTTTGGGGTTAGCCACAATGCAACTCTAAGGGGACAAAATATCCAAACCAGCCGGCTCATAATCTTGTCTATCGCATCGGTTTTTGTGTAAACCGTATTGCTATCAACTACGATTATGGAGTTAATGTCGAATGGAATATTGTTTGCTTGTAGGAGCGTTCTCGAGTCTTCGCTTTCGAGCGATAAGCACTGTAATTCTTGTGCTTTTTGAAATTTCAATATCCAGTGCGCCAGTCTGCTACAAAGCATACAGCTGGAGTCGAAAAATATTATCAGCTGTTTTTTAGTCGTGAGACTGTTTTCTCTGGCTTTTATAATCATAGGCTATTTAACCCAGCAAGTTTCTATTTCGGCGATATAAAGTCTGTGAAAATCATTTTTCTGATAAACTGATTTAGGAATGCTTTGTTCAATGAAATTTGAAGAAACAAGATCGTTGAAATAGAGCTTTCTGCAGTCCATAATAAGCCTCGCTTCACTAAATGCTGGTACACCCGATGGAAGATCAAGCTGATGCAGGTTTGCCAACTTGATCTTATTTATCTCACGACCGGATTTACTCCCACATAGCTTTAGCGCATCACGAAACTGCTCTGGGAAAAAACTTAAGCTAAAGTGTTCTGCAGACTCAACAAATTCAAAAGTGTAGCGCTGTGGGCGAATAACAACGAAGGCAACGGGTTTATTCCATAAAATGCCAAAACCGCCCCAGCTGGCTGTCATGGTGTTCACTGCGTCACCTTTCTTTGCGGTTATAAGCATCCAGTCCTTGTCAAGAATCTTAAAGGGATTCTCCTTTAATGCGTAGATGTCCGCCTGCTTGAAGTTTTGCATGACAATTAATTTTGTGGTGTCTGATTCCAATAATGTAAATAGGCCGAGAGACTCGGCCTGTTTTGTAGTATATAGTTGTTAAACAGTAAGCCGTAGTTTACTTATAAAATTCGTAGGTGTATTTGTAGAGCACTTTGTAGTTATAAGGTGCGTAGAAGGTATCCACCTCTACGAGCACACCCTTTGGGTTATATTTAGACTCTTTTTTTGAGAATTCATCCGTATCACCCTCGTTCCACTGTTCCTCCAAAATATTTCCCTTAGTGTCGTACTTATATTTGCTGTATACAAATTTCTCTCCATTGGCGTTGGTTTGGTCAATTTGCATCAGATTGGCGAAATTGTCGTAGGTGAAAAATTGTTTGTATACGAACTTTCCCCCAAGATAAACATCGCGCTGAATTTCCTGATTTTTATCGTTGAACTTCATTGAATAGCGTTTTGAAATGGCACCTGAGGTTTCTTTGCGAATGTCTTCAATAATATTGCCGTTTGCGTCGCTCACCTTTTCCATGGTATAGGAAACAACGTTTTCAGGTTTGTATACAGTAATGGTTGCTTTGTTCCCCTGGTAGCTGTAAACCCATTTCTCATCAATGCTATTATTTGCCTTATAGCGGATAATTTCGGACTGTTTCCCTTGGCTGTTATACTTATAAACAATCCGATATGGTTCACTTCCATCAAAACCATTTTCCAACAACTTGTTATTGTTGTTGTCGTAAACAATGGTTTGTTGGTAGGTAATTTTACCATCTATTCCGTTAATGTTAACGTATTGTGTCTTATTCCCGTGGTTGTCGTAGGCGTATGATTGCTTTGATGAAATGGCACCTGTCGACTTGTAGTTTATAACAGAAATTGGGAGTCCTTGCAGATCATAGGTGGTTTCTGAACTTTTATATCCCTTGGGCGAAGGTATACCGTTGGCATACTTGTGGTTCCAAACGGTAATCTCCTTAATTTTGTTTTCAGCGATGCGTTCTCTTTCCCGTTGCTCGTTAATTGTTTGGCCATAGCAAGTGGTTGCTAAGGAGAATAATGCAACAAAAACCAGAAATTTTTTCATTTTTCCTTAATGAGTTTGGGCCTAAAGTTAGCAATTTGTTCCCACATTCTGTATTGTGCGTTTGTCGTTTAATTCCGCTATAAAACGATTTAAACTACATTGTGGCTTGATGGTATTGTAACAACTAAAATGAAGTAATGTGCACGTTCATTAAAAGGAACAAAGTGATAATAGAGCTTTCTTCCCGATTTTCTTGCAATATCTATCAACCCGAGACCTGCTCCCCCTTTTGTATCAATTTCTCCCTCCATCATCTGTTTGATGAACAAGCCTCGAAGTTCTTCGGGTGAAGCTCCATTTAAGGTGTCAATCCGTTCCCGTAACATCTTAATTTTATCGTTCATTACGAGGTTGCCCGTAATAACGTAAAATCCTTCCATCGTTTCGCCCACTACAAACATTCCATTCCCAATCTGCTTCTCCTTTTCATCAAAATCGTCGGAATGTTTTGTTACGTTCTGAAGGCACTCAATGATTATGTGAAAAACTCTCTTTCTAATCGATGTCGGAAGTTGCTTTTCCTGAATCTTTCGGTTGGCCATTAAAGCAAATGACCTCATTATACTATGGTTCATTTCGCCCTTGTAAATAAGGGGAAACCCACTGGAAGCGAGCTCGTTAGTCAGTATTGACTTTATGAAATATATAACGTTATCCATGCGGTTTTTAATCAGCATGAAGTTAGAAAAAATATTTTGGTTGGATCGTGCAGGTTAGTAAAATGTGATTATAGATGTGTAATCGTTTACGGAAGGTATGTTTCAATCAACGAACAGGGCTTTTCTGGCACCAAACGGAAATTTCGCAAGTCAGCAGGAATTAGAATGGTTTCGCCTGCCTGTATCTTGGTCGATTTGCCAGAACTCTGGATGATGAATGCCGTTCCTTTAATGCAAATGTAAACAACAAAGGAGTCGATAAGGTTGTAATCCACTGCAAGTTCTTGGTCGAATTCAAGCAAGTTGGTCTTGAAGTAGGCAGACTCAACCAGCAGGCTAGGGTGGTTTTTTGTTTTAGAGTAGGTAACCTTACCTGATTTTTCACCAGCATAGTCAATTACGTCAATTGCGAGATCAACATGCAGCTCTCTCTCCATTCCCGCTTCATCTTTTCGTCCCCAGTCGCTGACCCGGTAAGTGATGTCCGATGTTTGCTGAATTTCAACCACCATTAACCCACTTCCCAATGCGTGGAGTTTGCCGGCAGGAATGTAAAATACATCTCCTGTTTTAGTTTTTTCAAAGTTTAGCAGCTGATCGAAGTTGCTGCTTTCTAATGCTTCTTTGAACTCCTTCTTGCTGGTTGGCCTGTTGAAGCCGTACACAAGTTCAGCGTCGGGTTCGCTATCGAGAACGTACCACATTTCTGTTTTGCCATAGGAGTGATGGCGCTCCATGGCGACCTCATCATTGGGATGTACTTGAAGAGAGAGCTTATCGTTGGCCTCTATGAACTTGATGAGCAAAGGGAATTCAGAACCAAATTTTTCATAAACTTTTTCACCCACCATGTCGCCCATGTAAATTTCTACCAACTCGTTCAGGCTATTGCCTTCCAGATAACCATTTTTGACGATCGATTCATCCCCTTCAACGGCAGATAGCTCCCAACTTTCACCAATTTTACCTGCAGGAAGGTTTTTTCGGGCAAATATTTTTGCGATTTTGTTCCCTCCCCAGATTTTCTCTTTGTAAATTGGCTGAAATTTAAGTGGGTATAATTCTTGCATGGTTTTGTAGTTAAAAAAATCAGTAATTAGGGAATGCACATCGTAAGGAATTCCCGAATATAATTATAAACTTTGCAAAGTTAGCATATAAATTCTTTGAGAGTATGTTGATAATTGGTATTGCTGGAGGAACTGGTTCAGGCAAGACTACTGTAGTAAAAAAACTTGTTGACTGTTTGCCTCCAGGCGAGGTTACCGTTATTCCTCAGGATTCATACTATAAGGATAGCAGCCACCTGCCTATGGATCAGAGGCAGGAAATTAATTTTGACCACCCTTCATCAGTTGAGTTTGAGTTGCTGGTGGAGAATCTAAAGAAACTCAAGAAAGGGGAGGCTGTAAATCAGCCAATTTACTCCTACCTCACCTGCGCTAGGGCGGCAGAAACTGTGTATATCGAGCCAAAGCATGTTATAATTGTTGAGGGAATATTGATTTTCACCAATCCGGAGTTGCGCGATCTGCTGGATATTAAAGTCTTTGTGGACGCAGATCCTGATGATAGACTTAGCCGCGTTGTCCGTCGCGACATTATTGAGCGGGGTCGATCCGTAAACAAGGTTCTCGAGCGTTACGAAAAAACAGTGAAGCCGATGCACCTTCAATTTATAGAACCAACTAAGCGATATGCTGACATTATTGTTCCTCAAGGAGGAAACAATGAAGTTGCTGTTAGCATTCTTACCACCATTATAGAAAAAACACTTCACCAACATGGCTATTAGCAATGCTTAATGAAGTAAACATAGAGAACATACTATTTTTAGACATCGAAACGGTGCCTGCTGTTCCTGTTTACTCTGAACTTCCTGAAGTGATGCAGCAACTTTGGGATAAGAAGGCACTGTTTATAAAAAAGGATGAGAATCAATCCAGTGCCGAGGTTTTTGACCGGGCTGGTATTTATGCTGAATTTGGCAAGGTGATTTGCATCTCTGTTGGTTTTGTTTTTTCTCGAAAAAAAGTTCCATACGTTCGCTTAAAGTCGTTTTATAATTCCAACGAGCAACAGCTCCTTGAAGAGTTTGGTGAACTCCTACGCAAGTTTGGCCAGCGAAAGGGAGCACTAATGTGCGCACACAACGGAAAGGAATTTGACTTTCCATATATTGCCAGAAGGATGCTGATAAACGGGGTATCCCTTCCTGGAATGCTAAATGTTGCTGGGAAAAAACCTTGGGAGGTGGCGTTTCTCGATACCATGGAACTTTGGAAGTTTGGTGATCATAAAAATTACACTTCGCTACATCTGCTTGCCACTATTTTTGGCATTCCGACACCTAAGGATGACATTGATGGTTCAATGGTTGCTGAGGTCTACTATCGCCAGCACGATATTGATCGAATTGTAACTTACTGCGAAAAGGATGTGCTCACCATTGTGCAGCTGTTGAGAAAATACCGGGGTGAAGAGTTAATCCCAGCCGAAAATATTGAGAGGGCCAGCCAATCGGGCTCATCCGTTGAGTAAAAACTCTTTTAACTTTTCCAGAAATAAGGCCGATTGTTCAGCGTGAACCCAGTGACCAGAATTGGGAATAGTAACTATTTTATAGTGACTAAACAGGTATCTTATAATTTCTTGATCTCTTTCAATTTTGATGTAAGGCGAGAGTTCTCCTTTAACAAATAGGGTTGGCGTCTCAACTGGATAATCCTCTTTTGCACTAAAGGAAATTCCACCCATGAGATTTGTGAGATTCTGGTCAAGTGCATCAAGGTTCAGCCTCCAATAGAAATTATCTTGGTCATCTCTTGCAAGGTTTTTTAGCAAGAAGCGGACTACGGCTAGCGGTTTAATGCTTTTGCTAAGTAGCTGTTCGGCTTCAACTCTGGTGTCAATCCTTTTCAACGGTAACTCTTGCAGTGCCGAAATTATTTTACGATGTTCCTGTAGTTGGGGCGAATTGGACAGAATATAGGAGGTGGGAGCAATGTCTACCACTACCAGCTTTGCTATTTTTGCTGGATGGTCAAGGGTTAGCTGCATGGCGGCTTTACCACCCATGGAGTGGCCAATGAGTATGGGCACGGCAATTCCCAAATCCTCAATAAGTTCTAAAAGATCGGCGGCAAGGTCAGGGTAACTGTGCGCAGGACTATGTGGGGATTGACCATGATTGCGCAGGTCCACTAGAATTACCTCAAACTGGTTGCTGAGCGCAGTGGCTATGGACATCCAGTTGTCGGAAGAGCCATAGAGCCCGTGGGCAATTACTATGGGTTTGCCTTGTCCTAATCTTCGGTGGTAGAGTTTCATGAGCTACTCGTACAATTGTCTTAGGTAAAGCTGAATGGTGTTTTCCAATCCAAAGTAAAGAGCGTCGGAAATTAATGCGTGCCCAATTGAAACTTCAAGCAGGCCAGGAATATTCTGGTAAAAATACTTTAGGTTCTCTAAACTCAAATCGTGGCCAGCGTTAAGTCCTAGTCCGCATTCAACTGCAACCTTAGCAGCAGCGATAAAGGGGGCAATTGCAGCAACCTTGTCCAAAGAGTAGCCCGAGGCATAGGGTTCCGTATAAAGTTCTACCCTATTGGTGCCTGTTTCTGCAGCTCCTTCTACCATGGCCGATTCCGCATTCACAAACAGGGAAACCCTAATTCCCTTTTTGTGGAACTCCTTAACTACATCTGTAAGAAATGTTCTATTGTGAAGAGTATTCCATCCAGCACTTGAGGTAATGGCCTCGGGAGGGTCTGGCACTAAGGTTACTTGGGCTGGAACAATTTGCATAACAAGGTCAATAAATTGTTCCGAAGGATATCCTTCAATGTTGAACTCTGTTTTTATCACCTTTTTAATGTTGTACACATCTTGGTAGCGGATGTGTCGTTCGTCAGGCCGTGGATGAACAGTGATGCCTTGCGCACCAAAACGTTCGCAGTTTATGGCTGCTTCCACAATATTGGGAATGTTGCCACCTCTTGCATTTCTAAGTGTGGCAATTTTGTTTATATTTACGCTAAGCTTTGTCATTGTTGATTTGTTGTATTAACATCGCACAAAGTTAAAAACAATTACCTTATGCTGGCCAAGGATTTAATCTCCGATGTTATTCCTGCCCTGAGAACTTCTGATACAGGTACAAAGGCTTTGGGATGGATGGACATTTTTAAGGTTGCCCATCTTCCCATTGTAAATAATGAGGATTTTCTTGGGGTAATCGGTGAAAGCGATATTTACGACACCAATATGCCGGATGAGCCACTAGGCAATCATCCACTTTCTCTACAACGACCATATGTGTTGGAGGATCAGCATGTGTTCGAGATTATGGATGTAATGTCGAGGCTGCAACTTTCACTAATACCCGTGTTAAATCTAAAGAAGCAGTACATAGGGGTGATCTCTCTACCTGACCTCCTGCACTATTTTGCAGAGTTGTCAGCACTAAAAAACCCTGGTGGAATTGTGGTTCTAGAACTCAATGAAAATGATTATTCGTTGGCGCACATTGCCCAGATTGTTGAGGGTAACGGAGCAAAAATATTATCGAGCTACATTACTGCTCACAAAGATTCTACGAAGATAGAGTTAACGCTTAAGCTTAATGTGGTGGATCTTACATCTATAATTCAAACTTTTACCCGATACGAATATACAATTATTGGTGCCCACATGCGGGTTGATGAGATGGACGACTTGATGGAGGAGAGATTTGACTTACTAATGAGGTATTTAAATGTTTAAGTAATGAAGGTAGCTCTTTACGGACGTTATTTCCCTAAATCACACTTGAGTTGTCTTAAGGTGCTGTTCGAACGATTTGCTAAGAATGGTGTTCAGGTAAAGGTGTATGAGGCGTTTTACCAGCTGCTGAAAAACGATTTTGGCTTTGAACCTAAAGGCGTTTTGGTCTTTAATTCTCCATCGGAACTTGATATGGATACTGCCTGTGTGTTTAGCCTAGGTGGGGACGGTACCTTTTTGGAAACAGTGGCACTAGTGCGCGATTCCGGAATCCCCATTGCAGGGATAAATGCAGGTAGGCTTGGCTTTCTGACTTCCATTTCGTGTGAGTTTATTGATGAGGTGATCGATACGCTTCTTGGCAACACCATTAGTGTGGAGAACCGATCACTAATAATGGTTGAAGGTCTGCCTGCTCCGCTGTCGGATTTTCCTTTTGCCCTGAATGAGGTGAGTATACAAAAGCATGGCTCCTCTATGGTATCGGTAAATGTTTATCATAACGAGGGATTAATAAATACATACTGGTCCGATGGCTTGTTGGTGGCGACACCTACTGGGTCAACCGCTTATTCCTTGAGTGTAGGAGGCCCGATTATTACACCTGATTCTGCTAGTTTCGTAATATCACCAATTGCGCCGCACAATCTAACAGTGAGGCCACTCGTGGTTCCCGACAGCTATAAGTTACGGCTTGAACCTACATCGCGCGATGAAACAGTTATTTGCGCCATCGATAACCGGTCAATGCCCATTGCTTCTGGCAGTCAAATTTTTATTTCGAAAGCACCGTTTACCGTAAAGTTGCTCATGCTCGGAGAAACGGATTTTTTTAAACGGTTACGCACAAAACTGATGTGGGGTGTAGATAACCGAAGTTTGACCGGACGAAACAATTAGCGCATTATATTTGTTAAATATTGTTAAGCAACCTGAACTGAAAAAGGCATGTCTGCTTGTAAATAAAAATAGTTACTTTTGTAGTGCATAGCAACTTAACCATGAAACTGACTAAATATCTATTTTTAGTGTTGGCTTTTGTGAGTGTTCAGACTAATCTGGCCGCTCAATCGTGGAGTTATAGTCACTATGAAATTGTTACAGGACTTTCTATTTATCACGGTTTTGATGATATTGGTGGATCGTCATCCTCGAATAATTTGGGCGGCCTTCGCGATTTTTCTTTTACCAACTTGCGACCCGGTTTAACTATTGGTTTGAGGTATAAAGTGAACGATCGGTTTTATGTTAAAGGGATGATCGCTTCTGGTATTATGTACAGTAACGATAAGGGTTCTAGAAACGAAACACGAGGTTATAAGGTAAATATTTTTGCCACGGATATAGGCTTTACTGCTGAATACTATTTTGTAAAGCCTGCTCAAAATAGGTATTTTTCAATTATGGCGGTAAGAGGAGGCGTGAGGCCATATGGCAATCCTTATGGGTTTTATGTGTATGCAGGTTTTGGTGGTGCAATGTTTTCTCCGAGTGGCAATGCGGCGCTAGAAGCTAGCCCAAATTTTAACGGTTCATCTTCATTTGCTGCAATTTTCCCAATAGGAGTGGGTGTTAAGGTGAATTTAATGCCAAGAGTTTCATTTAATGGTGAGTTTGGAACACGGTTTACTACAACCGATCGTATGGACGGTTTTGCGTCCCCCTACTCAAAATCCAACGATATATACTATGTTGTCACTTTTGGCGTTTCATATCAGTTGGTACAAAAGATGAAGTTCCGAAGGAACTGATTCCTATTTCGCCCGTTTTCATGAAAAAAAACACCATCCTTTTTGTTTTCCTTAATCTAATTACGACGATTGCAATATCTCAAAACAGTATAGATATTGGTGGCCGTGTTGGTGGGAGTTACTATATTGGTGACTACAACGTAGCTACACCTTTTAGCCACCCCAATATTGCCGGTGGCGTTTTTCTTCGCTATAATTTTAACGACTACTACGCCGTCAGGTTTGGTGTAAATGGTGGTAACTTTTCGGGAGGCTATTCCGCTACAAATGGATACCTTCCTGCTGCAGGAGGTGGTTTCAACACGCTAATCTTTGATGGAAATGTTGCTTTGGAGATTAACTTTTTACCCTTCGATGCCCTAGCGTATAAACGAAAAAAGTATGCTCCATTTGTGAGTGCAGGCTTTGGTGTTTCCTATATTGGAGGAGCTTTGTCTCCCTCGGTACCATTGAGTATCGGCGTTAAATACCGACCGGCACGTCGATGGACCGTTGGCTTTGAGTGGACCATTAGTAAAACGTTCACTGATAAGCTAGATGGCTATACCAACTGGACGGATCAGAAAAATTCCGTAATTCATAACAACGATTGGTACTCAGTAGCCGGATTATTTATAACTTTCCGCCTTTTAAATAATAGCGTGGTTTGTCCTGTTTACAAGTAATTGAATTTTCAGAAATGTCCAAAGAGTGTCTCAATTTGCAAAAGGTTCCAATCCATGTTGCCATTATAATGGATGGTAATGGACGTTGGGCAATGCAGCGTGGTAGTCAACGCATCTTTGGCCATCAAAACGGTGTTAATGCTGTGAGGGAGGCAGTAGAGGCGGCTGGTGAGATAGGTGTTAAATATTTGACACTTTATGCATTCTCCACTGAAAATTGGAATAGACCAAAGGCTGAAGTTGATGCCCTTATGGACTTGCTCGTTTCCACCATTAATGGCGAAGTGGATAATCTTTCGAAAAACAAAGTGCGTCTCAGCATTATTGGAGATATTGAAAGTCTACCCGAAAAGGCGCGACTGAATGTGGCTCAAGCAATTGAAAAAACTGCGAAAAATGATGGACTTAACCTGATCCTTGCACTCAGCTATAGCGCTAGATGGGAAATTGTTGATGCCACTAAGAAAATTGTGGATGATGTTGTAAGCGGGAAGCTACCCGCTGGTAATATTTCTCAAGAACTTTTCAGCAATTACCTTACAACGAAGGGTATTCCTGACCCAGAGTTGCTTATTAGAACAAGCGGAGAGGAGCGTCTCAGTAATTTTTTGCTATGGCAACTTGCCTATGCGGAATTTTACTTTTCTGAAGTGCTTTGGCCCGATTTTGATAAAAATGAATTTTTCAATGCAATACTCGATTTCCAGCGAAGAGAACGTCGTTTTGGAAAAACGGGCGATCAAATAAAACATAAGTGTTAACTACAAATAACAACATCTGAGAATGCTTCGTAAATTAATAGTTTCCGCAGTAATATTTTTTACTTCTCTTCCAGCTTTTTCTCAAGTTACCGACTCGTTAGCCTCAGTTTCATCTGCAGACTATACTGCTCCTAAACAATATGTGGTGGGCGGTGTAACTATTTCAGGGCTAAAGTTTCTAGATGCACAAACCCTGATAAACCTTTTTGGCCTCGACGAAGGAGAAACCATTATGGTTCCGGGCGATGAAGTCACACGAGGGATTAAAAAACTATGGAAACAGGGATTGTTTTCAAATATTAATGTTTCCATTGTTAGGTTTAAAGGTGATACTGCATATTTTAATATGGACCTTGTTGAGCGAGCCCGAGTCTCCAAAATATTTTATACCGGACTAAAGAAATCGGAGCAAGATGCGTTAAAGGATAAGTTGACGCTCAAAATTGGAGATCAACTTACCCCATATTTGTTGTCTACGGCAGAGGGAACCATTAAAAAGTATTTTGCTGAAAAGGGTTATCGAAATATAACCGTTGATGTTCTTCAGGCAAATGATACCGTTATTTCAAATGGTGTAAGAGTAACATTTCAGGTGGATAGGAAGAAAAAGGTAAAAATAAGTAACATTGACTTTGAAGGAAATGTGGCTATCCCTGACGGTAAGCTGCGCAGGGCAATGAAAAAAACCCATAGGAAGGACTTAAACTTTTTTAAGAGTGCTAAGTTTGTAGAGTCTAACTATGAGGCTGATAAGGAGAAGATAATTACCTACTATAATGAAAAGGGTTACCGGGATGCGCGCATATTGTCCGATTCAGTGTACGCTGTAAACCCTAAACGTGTGGGTATTGTGATTAAGATTGAAGAGGGACCAAAGTATTACTTTAGAAATATTACTTGGGTTGGAAATACCAAATATCCCTCCGAGTTTCTAAGTGCTGTCTTGAAAATTAAAAAAGGCGATGTGTACGACAAAACGCTGCTCGATAAGCGCTTGCTCCAAGACGACAATTCAGTTTCAACCCTCTATATGGACGATGGATACCTGTTCTTTAACGTGGAGCCTACCGAAGTGAAAATTGAGAATGACTCCATTGATGTTGAGATGAGAATTTACGAGGGGAAGCAGGCCACTATCAATAGGGTTTTAATTAGCGGAAACACCAAAACCAATGAGCACGTAATTCGTCGCGAAATATGGACCAAGCCAGGTGAACTATTTAGCAAGAGCGATATTATGCGAACCAATCGTGAACTTGCCCAACTTGGGCACTTCGACCCTGAGAAGCTCAATGTAATTCCAATGCCAAACCAAGCTGACGGAACTGTTGACCTTAAGTATATTGTAGAGGAGAAGCCCAACGACCAGCTCGAGATTTCTGGCGGATGGGGTGCGAATATGTTTGTTGGAACCATTGGGATACGATTCTCAAACTTTTCCATGAGGCGAGTTTTCGACAAGGGAGCTTGGCGACCTGTTCCTTCGGGAGATAGCCAATCACTTGCCATTAGAGCTCAAACCAATGGATCATACTATAAAGCCTATAGCTTAAGCTTCGAAGAGCCTTGGCTTGGAGGTAAGAAACCTACTTCATTATCCGTATCGCTCTACCATTCTGTGCAAAACAATAGTAGCTATGTTTACCAAGCAGGAACTCAGTATATGAAGGTTAGCGGTGCAGGTGTTGGGCTAGGTAAGCGTTTAAAATGGCCAGACAACTATTTTACATTGTCGAATGAGATTAGCTATCAAAATTACGATCTTAAGGATTGGTCCGGGTTTATTATTAGTAATGGATCGTCAAATATTTTAAGCCTAAAGACAACATTTGGACGAAATTCAACCGATCAACCAATTTACCCAAGAAGAGGGTCGAACTTATCTCTTTCTGTTCAATTTACCCCTCCCTATTCCCTCTTTAATGGAAAGGATTATTCTAATTCGGGTATGAGTCAAAACGATAAATATAAATGGATTGAATATCACAAGTGGAATTTCCGCTACCAGTGGTTTAGCCAACTGGTAGGCAATTTGGTGTTGAGCACAAACGCACAGTTTGGTTAC
>DATKVT010000103.1 GCA_035529935.1 Williamwhitmania sp.
GTCGCCCCTAGTAGCCTTAACGTCAAAAAAGTAGGTGCGCTTGCCTGCCCTTACCGCTTTGGAAAAGATTTCGCTGTTCTCTTCCCTGTCATACCCGTCGTGCTTGTCGAAATCGTCCGTCATTTCATGTTGGTTTGTTAGTAAAACATTGGTTGTTCTTCCTGCCAAAAATATAAATTTTTTTTCCCCAGCAGTTTAATTTTACCATTTTCACTCTTTTAAATTTCTGAAAGGGGAAGAGTTTTCTTCTAGATATGAGGCAATGTGGTGGACGATAGCACAATGGAATTTTATTGTTTTGACGTTATTTTAATTTGTTCCAGCGCAAAGAGGGTTTGGCCCACTTTGCTTTTTGCATGCAATACAAAAAGAGTATCTTTGCAAGGCATTTTTGAGGTAAAAAATTGTTAATAGGTTCTTGTTCAGTATGATAAGTAGACGCTTGCTTAGGATAAAGGTTGCTAAAACGCTTTACGGGCATTTGCAATCGCCCGACCGTACATTAGGCCAATCCGAAAAGGAATTACTCCACAGCATCCATAAGTTCTATGATCTGTACCACTTACTACTAACCTTAGTAGTTGATGTGGCTGATTATTCGCAAGTGCGCATTGATCTGGGCCTTCAAAAACATCGCCCTACCGCTGAAGAGCTTAGCCCCAATAGACGATTTGTTGACAATGCAGTGGTTAGCTTGCTGCGTAGCAACCTTGAGTTGGATGCATACAACCAACAAAACAAGCTTTCATGGGCGGGATACCCCAGGTTAGTTAAGAAGTTTTACGAAAACTTGATTAGCCGGGATTATTTTCAGGATTACTTGAATGCCGATACCTGTGACTTTGCCACCGATAAGAAACTCGTTCTTGACTTTTACACCAAAGAATTGGAGGATTTTGAGGACTTGTATTCGTGTTTGGAAGAGCAGAGCATGTTCTGGATGGACGAGATAGAGTTCATCATTGGCATGGTTATTAAAACCGTGAAGGGGTTCAAGGAATCGTACGACGAAAGTGCTAAGTTGCTGCCGTTGTTCAAGGAGCTGGAGGATGAAACGTTTGCCACGCGATTGCTCCGACGGGCTGTTTTAAAGCGCGAGGAGTATCTGGAAATGATTGGTAATTTCTCCAGCAATTGGGAGGTAGATCGCATCGCCTTTATGGACTCGGTGATCATGCTTGCCGCCATTGCAGAAATTGTGGAGTTTCCCAACATCCCCATCAAGGTTTCGTTCAACGAGTATATCGATTTGGCTAAGTTTTACAGCACTCCCAACAGCGCTGCATTTATAAACGGGGTGCTCGATAAAGCTATCGCTCAGCTCAAAACCGACAATAAAATAGTTAAGCAGGGCAGAGGGTTGGTTGGAGAAGAGGCTGAAATTTCCTAACTTGCAAGTTCTTAAAGTTGAATATTAGAGAGATATTTCACCAGATAATTACGGCTGTTCACTCTTGACCCACAGGTTAGTGGACGATTAACCGAAGAACAAATGAAGCAGATTAATAGGTTGTGGTTAGTAGGTTTGGTAATTGCCTTTCTTGCCTCTGGGTGTGGACATAGGAAGACGGTTGAGGTAGCCAATACTAAGGCGGTGGCAGGCCACCCGAAGATCGTTTTTGAAGAAGACTACTTCGACTTTGGAACTATTAAACAGGGGGAGATTGTTACGCATACTTTCTACTTTAAAAATGAGGGTGATGGCGATTTGATGATAATGGATGCCATTCCCAGCTGTGGATGCACTACCCCAAAGTTTACCAAACAACCGTTGCTGCCTGGTGGCAGGGGCCATATCGAAATACAGTTTAATAGCGACGGGTGGCTTGGCCTACAGATGAAGGAAGTTACCCTCAAATTCAATGGTGGGCTTCCAGCGCGCAGCCTTACCTTAAAGGGAAATGTAGTTCAGTAAATAAATCCTTAAATTCAATAAGCATGTTCAACAACGTTATTATTTTACAGGCAGCAGCTCCAGCAGCAGGAGGACAAGGTTATTCTTTCCTCATTATGATGGTGCTCGTATTTGTGGTTATGTACTTCTTTATGATTCGCCCTCAAACTAAGCGCCAGAAGGAGTTGCGCAAGTTCCAAAGCGAGCTGAAGAAGGGTGATAAGATTGTTACCACTGGTGGTATTTATGGCAAGGTTTGGGAAGTTCGCGACCTATACATTATCATTGAAATTGACGACAACGTAAAGATTCGTTGCGACAAGAGCGCGATTCTTCGTGACCCATCCGATTTACAGCAGAACTCAAAGTAGAGGTAATTTCTTTGAAGGGAATTGGGCTTAGCAGTTGCTAAGCCCTTTTTCGTTAACCACCTTGAGGGAGAAGTTGTGGTTCGATTCGGGATTATTTCTAACTTGCAGCATAATTTTCAATTTCCTTTACCCGTGGATACCCGTTTTTTTAAGCAATTTGGTGAAGCTTTTACACCTCGGAAAATCAAGGTGGATGAGAAGGTCGTTGTTTTCCTCTTCTTCCTCTTTTTCGCCTCATTCCTTTGGTATCTCAATAAGCTGAATCATGAGTACACCATCGATCTTTCTTACCCAGTTCGGTTTAGCAATTTGCCTTCCGACAAGGTATTTGTGAAGGAGTCAGAAGCTGCTGTAACGCTAAAGGTACGTGCACATGGTTATACTCTTTTGAAGTTTAAAATGAGTTCGGTGCTTGCACCGCTCAACATCGACCTAAAGGAGATTAAGCTCAACCGCTTAAACGGCTCCAAAACTACCTACTACATTCTTTCATCGCGGATTCAAACCATGCTGGCCGACCAGATTAATCCCGATATGCAGCTTGAAGAGGTTGCCCCAGATACT
The DNA here is from genome assembly GCA_035529935.1 of Williamwhitmania sp. Lineage (NCBI taxonomy): Bacteria > Pseudomonadati > Bacteroidota > Bacteroidia > Bacteroidales > Williamwhitmaniaceae > Williamwhitmania > Williamwhitmania sp. The sequence continues at coordinate 2,830 of DATKVT010000103.1, forward strand.
CTATTTGTGGACCTTTCGCACATGTCGCGAAGGGTTGTGCCCGTGCAATCCAACCTCGACCCTGAGCCCGAGAGGCAATTTATGCTGAGCCGGCCACCCACGCTGCATCCAGACTCAGTAATAGTAACTGGGCCTGCTTCACTAGTCGACACGTTGGCCTTTTGGCCAACAAAGCCAAAAAAACTTGACAAGCTAAATCAATCTACCTCTGGTATTCTTGCACTTACGAACATATCTGGAATAACGCCCTCTACACGCCGTATCGACTATACAATAACGGTTGAGAAGTATACTGAAGGTACGGTTGATGTTCCAATTCAAGTTGTGAATGTTCCGGCCAATAAACACCTGATGCTTTTGCCCGCTACTGCAAAGGTATCCTACATGGTTGCATTGAGCCGCTACACGGAGGTGACTCCCTCCAGCTTTAAGCTGGTGGTAGACTACAGTAATGTTTCGTCACTACTCAGCGATAAGCTAAAGGTAAGCTTAACGGGGCAGCCCGATTTTGTGGCGAGTATCACCGTAAATCCTAACTTTGTGGAGTATATTGTTCAAAATAATTGATATGCTTAAAGTTGGACTTACTGGCGGAATTGGAAGTGGTAAATCCTTCGTAGCCAGAATATTTTCTGAGCTAGGAGCTCCCATTTATCAGGCCGATTTTGAGGCAAAAAAGTTGATTGAGGTTGATCCCGATATTGTTGCCGCTTACAAGCAATTTTTCGGTGATGAGATATACACCCCGCTGGGGCTGAATCGGAAGCAAGTGGCAGCGTTGGTCTTTGGCGATAGGGAGATTTTGGAGAAGGTGAACAAGGTGGTTCATCCGGCGGTAGAACGGCATTTTCAGAGCTGGTTACAGCAGCAATCCCTTTTTCCTTACGTTATACATGAGGCCGCCATCCTAATCGAAAGCGGCGCAAGTGAAACCATGGATAAGCTTGTGGTGGTAGTGGCACCTGAAGAGGTAAGGGTCGCGCGGGTAATTGAGCGCGATGGTGTTGGACCAGAGCAGGTTCACCTTCGAATGGCCCATCAGCTATCGGATCAGGAGCGCATTGCACGGGCTGATTTTGTGATTAATAACGATAACAACCAGCTGCTCCTGCCCCAGGTGGTGGAGCTGCATGAAAAGCTGCTTAGCCTTTCAAATAAGAGGTAGAATATGGGATACGGAAAATGGATATCTGGTGCTTTGGGGTGGTTCTTTCTAGGACCAATTGGTGGCATAGCTGGCTTTGCCTTGGGCGCGTTGCTAGAAACATCGGAGGGAGGCAAAAAAATCTACACCGGACAAACTAGCC
>DATKVT010000104.1 GCA_035529935.1 Williamwhitmania sp.
CTGTTGCTTTCCTGTTATGGTATTCTCCTCAGCGCGGCTCGGTAAGGGCCCAATGATGGTAGAACATACTCCCCGTAATTTTTTTGTGTGTCGTAGGTGCGCCACTATCATTTAGTAATTGGAGCGAAGTGGGTAAATAAATAGTTACTATTTGGTGAATAATCTCAATTTAGGTGGGTGGTGGAGATTTTAGGTTACTTATAAACGTGTTAAGATATAATTTATCGATAGCTAAAACGTTTTTGGTAATTTCGAAACAATTACTGACCTTTGGCGTTACTAGTGTAATTGGAAAGCAATGATTGTTTCATTTGGTTCTAACGAAACTGAAAAGATTTGGGATGGTGAAAGAGTCAAGAATCTTCCACCAGAAATTCAACAGATTGGAAGGCGAAAACTTAGAATGCTGAGTAATGCTCAATCAATTGGAGACTTGAAAATCCCACCTTCAAATCGTCTTGAAAAGTTGTCAGGAATAAGGAAAGGCTATTATAGCATTAGAATCAATGACCAATGGAGAATAATATTCTTATGGGAAAACAATCAAGCTAAAGAGGTAGAAATTATCGATTATCATTAATGAAAGGGGAAATTATGGAGAGGTTAGAGAACATTCACCCTGGAGAAATTCTAAATGAGGAATTTCTTTTGCCCATGAATATTTCCGCATATAGGCTATCAAAGGACACTGAAATTCCACAAACTAGAATCTCACAGATTATCAAGGGAAAAAGGAGCATTACTGCAGATACCGCGCTTAGGCTTAGCCTTTACTTTGGAACAAGTCCAAAATTTTGGCTCGGCCTTCAAGATGATTTTGATATCGAGGAGGAGCGTAAAAGAATGTCAGAAGTATTGATGCGGATAAAAGCAATTGGAAAGAATGCGTCGCAAAATGTGGCTTAGCTCATTGGCGTTGCATAACTTATCTTTTTTGTTTCGACCTGATCATATAACTAGCATCTTTTCTTAGGTTTCTGTTTCCCTATTCACCCTTAAAAAATTCACCACCGCCACCGTTTCCAGAATGGTGAATATCCCACCGGCTGCTATCAGCGCATGCATCAGGCCAAAGCGGTCGGCCATCCATCCGAAGAGTGGCCCCAGCACGCTAAAGAATATGCGAATTACAAAGTTGCGCACCGAGAGTATGGTGGCACGCGACTCCGATGGCGAAATTTTGTTTATGGTGTTCTTGAATACGGGAGTGGCTATGCCACGGGCAAGGTAAAATGCCAGCAATACGCCGAGTGTCCAAATGGAGGGGAATAATCCCAAAAGTATGTAGCTCAATGTAAGCACCGCAGTTACCATTATTACAGTGCCTTTTAACCCCAGCTTCTCCTCAATGCGATGCGCCCTGAAGGAGGTAATACCCACGGAGAAGTTAAGCACCGTCCATAGAACTCCAAAGGCAGCTAACGGAACGCCCACCTTTTCGAAGTAGGGTTGAGCAAACCAGGCCATGGATAGAGTGCTCGCACCCGTAATTGCTGATAGCAGTATATTCCAGCGCAGCTGCTTGCTATCCACTAGGCTGAACTTCACTATCTTTAGAATATCGACCATACTAACCTTGGCTTGTATCCTCATAATGGCTGGTTCGTAGAGCCACAGGGCAACGGGAATGGCCGATAGGGTAACAAGAGCCTGCCCAATAAAGGGAGCACGGAGGCTCATTCCGGCCAGTAGGCCACCCAAAATTCCAGCCAGCGCTTCGGAGTAGTTTCCGAGCCCGGCCACCTTACCCTCCTCCCTAAGGTATCGCTTCTCCTCACCAGCTTCGAGCAGGGTGTCGTAGAGCAGAGCAGAGTCGGCTCCGGAAATCATGCTTTGCCCAAAGCCCATCACCACCTCGGCAACCAGGAATCCCCAAAAGTTGTTGGCAAAAACATAGACGCTAAAGCCTATGAATCCCAATATATTCCCATAGAGCAGGGAGTTTTTTCGTCCAATAACGTCGGCTAGATAGCCGGAGGGAATTTCGAGCACCACAATGGCAATGCTGTAGACTGCCTGGAGGATAAAAACCTCCTTCATGCTGAGGCCGTGCGACTGGAAGAAAATAACCACCACGGGCATGAAGAGCAAAAACCAGCCGGTGATCTTTAGGTAGTATAGCTTGTAAACATTACTTTTCCACTGCGGCATGGTTGTTGCTTTTTAATTTTAACTGAAAGCCAAAAATCGCTTGCAATTTGTGCAAAAATTGTCAATTTTACCAACAATTGAACAGCAAGGTTTCCCTCCCTGAGAGGCGCAAAAATGACTACTTTTTTAACATATAACTATTAACTAACTACTACGAACTATGGGAATGACCTTAGTTGAAAAGATTATAGCCAATCACTCCAAGCAGCAGGTTGTTAAGCCTGGCGACATCATCGATGTGCTAATGGATGTGAGGGCTGCCCGTGATTTTGGTGGGGCTAACGTGGTAAAGAATCTGAAGGATTTCAACCTTGGCGTTGACGATGCTTCAAAGACCTTCTTCACCTTCGATTGCAACCCTACAGGATCGGACCAGAAGTATGCAGTAAACCAGCACATTTGCCGTCAGTTTGCACGCGAGCATGGCATTAAGGTTTACGACATCGACGCCGGTATTGGCACCCATATTCTTGTGGCGGAAGGGCTGGCATGCCCTGGCTCAACGGCTGTTACCACCGACTCTCACGCCAATATTCTTGGTGCTGTTGGTGCATTTGGACAGGGAATGGGCGATCAGGATATTGCCGCTGCTTGGGCCAACGGAAGCGTTTGGTTTAAGGTTCCGGAATCGGTTAAGATTACGCTTACCGGTAAGCGTCCGGCAGGTGTTACAGCCAAGGACATTGTAATGAACCTGATGACCACCTTTGGCGCCAATAAGTTGCTGGGCTACTCTGTGGAATTTTATGGAGAGGCGGTAGACGAGCTCACGCTCGATGAGCGCATCACCGTTGCTTCCATGGGAACCGAAATGGGCGTTATCATTCTGCTCTTTACGCCCAACAAGGAGGTAATGGAGTACTGCCAGGCCAGAGCTGGAAAAAATCTTCCGCTCGTTACTGCCGATGCCGACGCTAATTACGCTGAAACATACCAGTTCGACGTATCTAAGTTCGTGCCCATGGTTTCCCGTCCCGGTAAGCCGCACGATACCGTTGATGTAAACACAGTGAAGAAGTCGAAGATTGATTCTGCCTTCATTGGTAGCTGTACTAACGGACGTATGGAAGACATGCGTGCTGCTGCTCAGGTTTTGAGCGGGAGAAAGGTTGCTCCCGGGGTGGTCCTAAAAATTGTTCCCTCCACCGATGCGGTTTGGCAGCAATGCCTTGAGGAGGGGTTGATTAAAATATTTAAAGATGCAGGAGCTTTGGTGTCCAACGCCGGATGCGCCGGATGCGCTGCCGGACAGGTGGGGCAGAATGGGGCAGGGGAGATCACCATCTCCACAGGTAACCGAAACTTCCCCGGCAAGCAGGGAAAGGGCGAGGTTTACCTTGCTGCACCTGCTGTTGTGGCAGCCTCGGCTGTTGCAGGCTACATCACCACGCCCAACGACATACCGGCCAAACCAGCGCTCTTTACCGCCTCCGACATTAAGGCGAAGGAGCATCGAATGGCTGCTGCCGAAAAGGTGAAGAGCGATAAGCCAACCATTGTGGAGGGCCGCGTGTGGTTTATCAAGGAGGACAACATCGACACCGACATGATTTTCCACAACCGCTACCTTGCCATTACCAATATTGCCGAAATGGGTCAATACGCCCTCGATAACCTCAAGGGATACGAGGACTTTGCCAAGAAGGCCAAGGCAGGTGACATCATTGTAACGCAGAAGAACTTTGGTGCAGGTAGCTCACGCCAACAGGCTGTGGATTGCTTCTTGGCGCTGGGTATTAGCTGCATCATGGCCGAGAGTTTTGGCGCCATTTACGAGCGTAACGCCATCAACGCAGCTCTTCCCATTATGACCTGCTCCTCGCTCGATGGGCTTTCGCTTGCAGAGGGAGATACCATTCGCATAAATCTCGAAACAGGTAAGGTGGAGAACATCACTAAGTCAACCGCCATCAAAGCTAACCCGTTCTACGAGGTGCAGATGGAGATCTACCAAAAGGGTGGCCTGTTTTAACTATTAGTGGCATTTTGATTGAGATGATTCAGATTATCTAAAAAGAAAAAGTCATGGCAAAAACATTCATAGAGAAGGTGCTGGGAGCCAATGAGGGTGCAATAGTATTTCGCAAACCTAATATTGTGCTTACTCACGACAATACAGCCTCCATCAAGAAGACATTTGAAAAGATGGGAGGCTCGAAGCTCTTCGATCCAAACCAGCTGCTGGTGGTGCTCGACCACAATGCTCCACCAACTGAAAGCAAACTGGCCAACGATTACCAATCCATTCGCCAGTTTGTGCAGGAGCAGGGTATCACCAAGTTTTACGATGCCGGACGGGGCATCTGCCACCAGCTGATGAGCTACCATGCTCGCCCGGGAATGATTATTGTTGGTTCCGACAGCCACACCTGCACCGCAGGGGCATTTAATGCGCTGGCTGCAGGAATTGATAGAACCGAAGCTGCCGGATTGTATAAGCGCGGAGAGACATGGTTTCTTGTTCCTCCCTCCATGAAGATAACCTTACGTGGAAGGCTGCGCCCCGGTGTTTATGCCAAGGACATTTCGCTGTGGATAATTGGCAAGATTGGCACCGATGGTGCCAACTACATGAGCATAGAGTACCATGGCGAGGGAGTGAAAACGCTATCTATCTCTGAGCGCATGACCTTGGCAAACCTAGCCTCGGAAATGGGCGCGAAGAATGCCGTTTTCCCTGCCGATGAGGTGTTGGAAAAATTCCTTGGCAAGGATATGCGGCCAGGTGTTTGGGCCGATGCCGATGCTAAGTACGCTGCTGAGCTCGAAATCAACCTCGATGAACTATTTCCAGTGGTGGCAGCACCGCATACGGTTGAGAATATCAAGGCTGTTTCGGAGGTGGAGGGAACACCCATTCAGGAGGCTGTTGTGGGTACCTGCACCAATGGTCGTCTCGACGACCTTAGGATTGCAGCCGAGGTAATGGATGGTAAACAGGTGGCTGCCGGCGTGCAGATGCTGGTAATACCCGCTTCAAAGGAGATATACATGCAGGCTATTGAGGAGGGAATTATTACCAAGCTGATGAAGGCTGGGGCGACCATTCTTTCCTCATCATGCGGTCCATGTTTGGGAACTGGGCAGGGAATTCCCGCCGATGGTTTCAACGTAATCTCCACCGCCAATCGTAACTTCTTGGGACGTATGGGCAACAAGAACTCCTCGGTATACTTAGGCTCTCCGGCCACCGTTGCCATGAGCGCTATCCATGGAAAAATTACTGATCCACGAGGAAAGAGCGGACACGATGTATACAAGACCACCATTGCTACGGCTACCACCATCTCCATTCCCATGGGTGAAAACCGGAAGTTGGGCAGTGTGTGGAACTATTCCGATGCTGACAACCTCAACACCGACCAGATGTTTGCCGGAAACCTTACCTACAGCGTCCTCAGCTCCGATGCAGCGGCCATTATGCCCCACCTGTTTAAGGGCTTCGATGAGGCTTTTTCCGACAATGTGAAGGCTGGTGATATTATTGTTGCCGGAGATAACTTTGGATGTGGCAGTTCGCGTGAGCATCCGGCAGTGGGGTTGGCCCATGCAGGTGTTAAGGCGGTATTGGTGAAAAGTGTGAACCGTATTTTCTACCGTAGCTGCATTAATCAGGGCCTACTGCTCATCGTGCATAAGGGGGCCGTTGATGCCTACAAGCCCGGCGATGCAGTGGAACTCGACTTCAAAAATGGAAACATAACCGTTGGTGGCAAGCAGTTTCACTTTGAACCGCTACCTGAAGCCTTAATGGGAATTATTGAGAAGAAGGGACTGGTAAACTATATGAAAACGTTATAGCATTTCATCCAATAAAATAGGACGAGCCGCGATTTTCGCGGCTCGTTTTGCTTTTTTATTTGAAGAGTATTAGATGAACGAATTTGTCAATGTTATTCAGGGATTGACTGTTTTAATAGCACTCTACTATTTACAGTATATTTTCTCAGCATCTGGTATTGATACAAAAAATTTTACATCGCTACCTTCATCATCCTCATAGGTATAACTGCATAAATGGTTGTAACCCTGTGCTTTTAACTCATGGATATCATTGCAAATAGTCCTGATGTCAATAGGCCTTTCACTTAAGGCAGAAGAATCAATGGGTGCAAAGGTATAATTCTCTTTTATTGGTTTAATTGATCTCAACTTGCTGTTTTCGTATTTGAATATGGTGCAGTACAGCCTACATATCCTTGAGTTAATATCCTCTGGCTCCCTTACTAGTGCTGAATCAAGCATCTGTATGGCAAGTTCTACTTCGCCATTATAGAAAAGTGATGCTCCAAGAAACAAAAAGGCATCATAGGATTTTTGATTAATTCTATAATTACTATTTTGAAATAACTTTAAAATAGTTTTGTAGGTGTCATCGCTGTGAAATTGCTTTTCGTTGATAAATGATGTTATCTTTTTATAGGATTTGGGTATTTTTAATCCTTGTGAAGTGTAGAGGGAATATTCGTTTGGTGATGAAAAGCTAAAATTATATTTTGCCTTAATTTTTCCATTTGGCCAGAATTCGCGATAAGAACGAGCACTAAAACCGTTCTTAAAATCTTCCTCCTTTTTAATTTTTCCCATATTATCATACTCATATACAATTCCTTCGATGGTGCCATTGTTAATGTAACCCCTTTCTTTGATTGATCCATTGATGTTGTAATCAATGAATGGACCCGTGTAAGGTTTATCCCCATTCTGATAGTAAATGAAGGTGTTGTATATCTGAAAAAGTTTCTTGTTAGGAATTTTCGATAATTCCAATGGGCGTTTAAGCATTTCTTTAGTTTCAATAACTATTACAGTATCAAATATTTCAAATCCCAAATTCTTGATTTTTACAGAATCGGTATAAATTTTTTGTGACGCTATTTCATCATCGTATAAATGCATGTCATCTGCTGCAATCTCCTTTATAAATGGCATGTTTTGGTAAAAAGGAATTGAATCGATAACATATAATGTTTTCCCTTGCCCCTTGGTAATATGTGTAGATAGGATTAAAGAAGCTATTAGGCTGAATATTAGTTTTGTTTTATTCATAGCGATTGGTGAAAGGTTTATTTCTCTTCTTTAAACAAATATACTCAAATACCTACTTCCACTATGCTCTATTTATTCATTCAGCATTAATCCCCTATATTTGCATTGTGATTGCTGCAGTGAGTAGGGCAAATGATTAAGCGGTATATGCAGAAAGTTGAACTCTCGCTATATTGCAGCGATGACAAGGTTGGTTGTTGTCCGTTGTATCAAAGTAATGGACACTTAAATCCATTCCTTGCTAAATTGCTTGGACGCTGTAAGAAGTTATAAGTAGTATTTGTTAATAATTAGACCTAAAAATATGAAGAAGTTTCTCGTTTTAGCAACGGCACTCATCGCAGTGGCCATTCTATTCAACTCCTGTCAGAAGGACCAAAATACCTCCTTTGATGAATCGCTGCTCTACGGAAAATGGCAGTCGGGAACCGTTTTCTATAAGTATTTGAGCGATTATACCGGCACTACCTGGGATACCGCCGACGATCAAGTAGATGGTGAAGGATTATCGTTTACATGGAGTCTGGATAACAGCGATCTTACACAAATCTATGTTATGGAGCTTGGTGGTACCGTGCCCAAGGTGTATACGGTTACAGTGCTAAACTCTACCACGCTAACCTACCACGACAGTTTTGGGGTGAGCACCACTTTCACCAAGGTAAACTAGTAAATTCCATTCCAGAGGCATGGTGAAGCCAAACCGATATGTAGTGGTAAGGCGTTGCCATTGTGCTGCAATTCACGTTGCTCACTATTCAAAGGTTTCACAATTACGAGTCCAAAAACAATAATAAAAGGCAAATGAAGAAATTTTTTAAACGATTAGCCATAACGCTTGCTCTGCTAATTTTCTTGGTTATTGCTGCCATTGGAGTAGTCGTTTGGTTAGTGTTTACCCCGGCAAGGCTCACCCCAATTGTTAGGACGCAGGCGGCAAAATATATCACCTGCCAATCGAAGATAGGAGAGGTAGAGCTAACCTTCTTTAGCACTTTTCCACACTTTGGATTGAAGGTGAATAACTTTGCTTTAGTGAACCCAACCGGCCATTCCTCATCCGATACCTTGATAAGCGTTGGTGAGCTGGTTGGCGTGGTGGATGTGGAAGCCTACTGGAAGCGTAACGAGATTGTTTTAAACAAGCTACACCTTAGCGATGGAACCGTAAATGTGTTTGTTGATAGCCTTGGGCATGCCAACTACAATGTAATGAAGGTCGATACCACCGCTGTGGTGGATACCTCCCAATCGGCCATGAAATTTAGCCTAATCAACATCGCCGATGTATCGTTAAAGAATATCAACCTTTCCTACGATGACCAACCAATGCGGATGCAGGCTGGTGTTCGAAATCTAACCGCTCAACTTTCGGGATCGCTAGTGTCCGATACCGTGCTTAGCCACGTAAAAGTGAGCGATGGCCTTGTTTCGTTTAGCTATGCAGGCGAGAGTTACCTCGACAGGGCAGCGGTTAAGTTGAACCTACCCATAAAGGTAATCCTGTCGAAGCAGCACATACAGCTTACCGATGCCGAGCTGTCGGTTAACGACCTTGCAGTTGAACTTACCGGTTCGGTGGAGAACGATACCATCAATAAGCGGGTTGTAACCGATATTGGCTATGAGTTTAAATCGTGGTCTATTCCAACCCTGTTGGCACTTGTACCTCCATCATTCCGCTCATATCTAGTCTTTGATGCCGATGGGGAAATCTCTTCGAACGGCACTGTAAAGGGTATCTATTCCAGCACCTCTATGCCCTTGATGGACATTCACTTTCAGCTAAAAGATGGATCGTTGAAGAATAACAGCTTCCATTTGCCGCTAAGCCACATCAATGGAGATGTTGCCTTTTATTCCGATATGAAAAATGATGCAATATCCTACGTTCGTATCAACAATTTTAGCGCTAAAACTCCCCACTCCTCCATTAGCACAAGGGGAACGATAACACACCTTTTTTCCGATATGCACGTCGACTTAGCTTCCGACGCCAATCTTACATTGGATGAATTTTCGCCACTTGTTCCCAAAAGTATGAAGGTGCGGATGGCAGGGAAAGTTTCTGGTAAGATAAAATCGCGCTTCACCATGTCGCAGATGAAAAAGATGCTGCTCGATAGGATGAACCTCTCCGTTTCTGTGGAGTTTGCCGACTTCGACGTTGCCTACGATAGCTTGGCTATGAAGACCAATTACGCCAAGGTTGACTTTGCACTACCCAATCCCAACCCCACCTCGGCAAACACCCGTTTTGTGTATGCAAAAATCAGCACAAAGAGCCTTGAGGCAAGCAAGTTAAAAGCCTATCGTGTCTTTTTTCAAAATGCAAATATTGAACTGGCAACCTCCGATGTGCGCGATACTACTAGAATTCCCGATGTTGCCTGCACATTTTCGCTCGATACCCTCTCTGCCAGCAATGACACCATGAAGTTAGCACTGCAGAAACCGGCAGGGCAGTTTACAATGATGCCACGAAAGGGTAAGAAGATGGAGCCTAAAATTGTTATAACCTACGATGGCGGCAGTATGTTGGCATCGATGGGCGAAACTATTGCTAGTGCTAAAAAGCTACAGTTCAAGGCCGATGTTACCAACGACCAGTCGCAGAAGGATATATTCCTACAGTGGCTGACAACGGGCTTCCTCAATATGGACAACGGAGTTGTTATCCTGCCAACCATGAACCAGCCATTCCAAATTCCCTCTCTCAAGATGGATTTCAACCCAGAGGTGTTTCACATTGAGGATAGTCGACTCAAGATTGCCCATTCGGACTTTAGCCTTACTGGTACCTTAAGCAATATCCTTTCCTATTTCAGGAGCGACTCCCTTCTTCGGGGTGATTTCACCTTTGTAAGCAGCACTACCGATGTGCTGCAACTCATGGGCTTAACAAGCGGTATGGGAGATAGAACGGCCAAATCTGCGCATGAAACCTCCAGTGAATCATCTGGTCCTTACATGGTTCCCAAGGGTATGGATATGGTTCTGCACACCGATATTAAAAATGCAACCATTGGAACAGATACCATCAAGGCCATTAAGGGTGACGTAACCGTAAAGGATGGCACACTGCTGTTGGATGGCTTTCAGTTTGTTACTCCGGCCTCCAAAATGCAGCTAACGGTGTTGTATCGAACACCTAGGAGGAACAACCTCTTTTTGGCTATGGACTACAACATGCTCAGCGTGAAGATAGAAAAATTGCTGAGCATGATTCCCGATATTGACACCATTATGCCCATGCTGAAGTCGTTTAGGGGGACAGGCCAGTTTCATTTTGTTGGTCAAATGAATCTCGACTCACTTTACAATCCAAAGAAGTCAACCATACTTGCAGCCTCCTCCATTCGTGGGCAAGACTTGGTGCTAATGGATGGCACTACCTTTAGCGATATTGCTAAGCGGCTGAAGTTTAACAAGAAGACGCAGAATAAGATCGATAGCCTTTCGGCTGAGTTTACCATATTTAAGCAGGAGATTGATGTTTATCCTTTCCTTATTGTAATGGATAAGTATAAGGCGGTGGTGGAGGGACGCCACAACTTCGACCTCACCTTCGACTACCACATTTCGGTAATCGACTGTCCGCTGCCCATACGGCTGGGGCTAGATGTGTCCGGCAATATCGATGACCTGAAGTATAAGCTCACCAAGTGCAAGTATGCCGACTACTTCCGACCAACATCACGACACACCTTAGCAAATCAGCAGCTGCAGCTGCGCAAGATGATTCACGATGCGTTGCTTAAAAACGTTAAGCCAGATACAGGAGATTAGGACTTTAGCAAATTAGGTATTACAATGCAATGTTGCCACTTCGCTCTGTTGCCAAAGCATGGGCAACAGCGAAAATGGCGGTATAATAATCTTTATATGGTTGGTCGGCTGCCTTTTTAGCAAAAAGATGGCCGAACTGTTTTGCATTGCCCATATTTTTTCTACTTTTGCGCTCCGTAAGAACTGGTTCCGTAGCTCAGTTGGATAGAGCAACAGCCTTCTAAGCTGTGGGTCCCGCGTTCGAATCGCGGCGGAATCACCAAAAGGTGCAAGGAGAGATAACGTAAGTTGTCTCTCCTTTTTGCATGATCTATATTAGCTATTGGATTGCGAGCGATGTAGTGCAGGTAATCATTTGTACGTCAACATATTTTATCTCCCAAACCGATATCCAATACCCGACTCGGTAGTGAGCAAAATGGGCTTTGTTGGATTGTCCTCAATCTTTTTGCGTAGCTGCGCCACAAACACACGTAAATATTGGGTTTGTTCTACATACCCCATTCCCCATATTTCCTTTAAAATGTATTGGTGGGTGAGCACTTTACCTTCGTTTTTTGCAAATAGCGCCAGCAACGAAAATTCGGTGGAGGTAAACTTTAGTACCTCATTGTTTTTATGTACTGTATGGGCTGATAAATCAATTACAAGGGAGCCAAATTTGAGTATTGGCTCGTCCGCAATGTTTTGACTCTGCCTAATGGCAACCCTAATTCGTGCCAACAGCTCTCCTGTAAGAAAAGGCTTTGTGAGATAATCATTTGCACCATTGTCAAGTGCCGTTACTATCTCTTCCTCTGAGCTCCGAACTGAAAGTATGATGATGGGCTTGAAATACCATTCCCTAAGTTTTTTAAGCACGCTTTGGCCGTCGTCATCTGGCAATCCTAAATCAAGAATAATAAGGATTGGTCGAACAGTGGCGGCCATTAGCAGCCCTTCCTTTCCAGTGGAAGCTTCAGCAATTTTATAGCCCTTTGCCGAAAGAGTTATTTCCAGCAATCGACGTATTTGAACCTCGTCGTCCACAATTAATATTGGCCCCGCATCTGTCATTTACATGTAAAGTCAACTGTCTAAACTCATATCTAAAGCGCCAACTGGCAATTTTATTGTAAATAGTGCACCGCCATTTTCCCTATTCTGAGCAATCACTGTTCCTTGGTGTGCCTCAACAAATCCTTTTACGATAGACAATCCCAATCCTGTTCCACCAGTTACAGAATTTTTTCCTCTATAAAACTTATGGAAAACCAGCTGCAAATCTGATGCTGGAAAACCTAATCCTCTATCCATAACTTGAATAGTTAGAATGCCACCGTCATAAAATAGTTTCAGCCTTATTCTGCTGCCATTAGGCGAATGTTGGGTTGCATTTAATACAAGATTATGAAGGACTTGTTCAATCAATCCAAAATCGATGAAAACTAACGGCATTTCAGCGGGAATAATTACTGAAAGTTTGAAGGGTTGTAGTTCTCGTTGTAACGACTCGGATACGCTGTTTGCCAAATCATGAACATCGCACCAGTCAGGGTGCGGGGTAATACGTCCAGATTCGAGGCGGGACATATTCAAAAGGTTTTCGATAAGCCGGTTTAGCCTTACCGAGGCAATATTAATCTCTGAATACAACTTTTTGAGCGTTTCTTCCGGGTAGTTTTGCGAAAGCATTGTATCGGATGCACCCATAATGGTGGCCACAGGAATGCGCAATTCGTGAGAGATTGAGTTGAAGAGAGTTTTATATAGCTTTTCCGATTCACTAATTTCGTACGCCTGTTTTGCTGCATCACGCAAGAACTCGCGGTCAAGTTTTCCTGAAATCTGCGATAGAACGGCTTCCCAAAATTGTTCCTCACCATAGGTAAATTTAGCTGAGGGTCGAACTACTATAACACCGACATTACCGCTATTCCCTTGTAATGGGTAGAATGTATAATTGCCTGAAGGAAGTGTATCCGTGAATTTACCTGCCTTGGTGGAATGCTTAAGAACCCATTCAGCAATGCTGAAATCATTTTCTGAAAGGTTTAGCGGTAGATTGGTATAATCTCTCTCCAGTTGATTAACACTGTTTTTAATAATTATGGTAGAGTCCAAATGAAAATATCGTTGGATATAGTCAGTGGCTGTTTTTGTAACTTCGTCGAGACCAGCGACGACGGTTATTTCTTTTGATAGCTGGTAAAGTGCATGGGTTCGTTCTTCGCGTTGCCTAATTTTTCCTTCCTGTTGTCGAACTCGTGATGTCAAAATTCCATTAAGTAGGGCAATTATAAAAAACATGACCAGCATGAGCACATCCACAGGCTGCTGTACAAACAAGGTAAACTGTGGTGGAATGAAGAAAAAATCCCAGACTAGTGCACTTAAGCCAGCTGCAAGCAAAATGGGAC
>DATKVT010000105.1 GCA_035529935.1 Williamwhitmania sp.
AGAATCGCCTTCAACTCCTCTAATATTATTTTTTTGGTCCCGGTCATGGAAAAATCGTTTACCCAAAGATAGGTAATTCTAAAAACAGAATCAACAGCAGACCTATTTCTGCGGAGATAAGGGAGTGGAACGTAGATCCAGATTTATCGGGGGTGGCAGAAAAGCTGGAAGTCCGGAGACCGGAGCCCGAAGTTGTGCGGCTGCCATATATAGCCTTAACTCCTCCGTGTAACCCAGTGAAGCAAAAAAGCCGGAAGTGCGAAGTTGCATAATAATCTATTGCTAGATGAGGAATTGGCGCAGGCCGTTCCAAAAAGATATGCCTTTTTGTTTCTCCAAACCGAATTGTTGCCCTTGTGGCAGCGGTTCGGTTTTTTAGGTAGCTATTGATGGTTTTGGAATAAATAAAAGAGAGCACCATTAAAATTGGCGCTCTCCCTAGAGTGTTATGCCGCTTGCTGCGGATGTTTACGATATCTTATTGCATCCAATATGTCTAATAATGCATCTTTCGTTACGGTGCTACCTTTGGAAAAGTGGTAAGGCTGCTCTTCAATGTGCAGTTTTTTTAGTATTTCCTTAGTGACCTGATGCTTTAATAGGTTTTTAGGTGCATTGGGCTCTAGTGAATAATATACATCTCTGAGTCCTTTCCTAGTTACAGTACCTCCTTTAGATAGATATAAATTATTAGGTTGTATGTGTAACTCGCTGGTAATCTCTTTAAATACTTTTTGTTTGTCCATGATAAATAATTATTTGTATTATTATTCTAATTTCAAAATTCCATTAACCGATGATGTTCGCTGGCAGATATAACGACTATTACTAGTGTCGACATGGTTCTGTTACTATTTTTTTGTCAAAAACACCCTTGGGAGCCAACCCCGTAGTCTTTAAACCCTAAGCCAAGGTTTAAATTGATGTTGTTTTTTGGCCTTCACCTCCTTTTTTTTTTCTGGAGTGGCGGTGCAAGATGTATGCCAAATGTTTTATTGTCAGTATTGTAAGGGAACGGAAGAGCGTTTCTTCGCTTAATTTTATTTGTATTGACATGAATACGCCTATATGGATGTTAAGCCATTCTGACCTGTTGTGTTGGCAGTTATTCTGTAAATTTGACAGTTGAAGTTTTGGTTGGTAATGCTGCGATGGCAGAAAAAACATTTGAATTGAAGTTCACTTTAATCTTGACTCTAAAGTGAGAGTTGGCTCCGTTGTAAGTAGGGAGTACCCTTTGAAATAGGTGGATGAACTTTTGCGCTAGGTTTTTGGCTTTTTGGTGTAGGTGACAGTAAATAATAGGAGGCAGAGTGGGGCAATGGCAGATTCATTCTCCCTTTTACCTCCGTCGTTCCACCTGTTTGGCTAGTCGGCTTAACTTTTTAGTAAGTTGACCTACCTTCCTACCTAGGATGTCCTCACTTTAAGCGAGGATATTCTCACTTTTAGTTAGGATGCTTTAGCATCTTACCTCAAACGGGCTCACTTTAAGTGAGGATTTTCTTACCTTTTACCTAGAACGTTCTCCATCTCTGCTTGGCATACGAGCCTCGAAATTAGCCCTGCGACCCTAAATGAGATAACTGTTTCCCATAGAAGTAGGTGGAGGAACCGTTGAGGTAGGCGTATGGGCTCTTTGGGGTAGGTGATATGAAGTTGAGGAGAGAATGACGGGCTTAATTTTTTTGTTGATTGAAGATAGTATAAGACTTTTGGAATGGTTAATCTCAGTTTAAATAGGAAGGTCATGTGTGATTATCTATTATCTTAATGATTTATTCATTGCCTCTAATATACTTTCCCTAGTTCGCTTTATTCCAATCTTTTTATCATTATCTGTTAGTTCTTTAAAAAATTTCTGGGTGTAAGATTCATCAGGGTATTCGCCAAATCGTTTTTTAAAAGCTTCCCTATAGAATCTTTTCCAAAATGAAAAATCTAATTCAACAATTAGGCAAACAATATTCTTGATAATTTGATGAACTTGCTCTGTCCCTAAAAATCCAACTTTAAATAAGGATTCATTGTAATTCAAAAGTTGCTCTTGATTTATCATATTGGTAATCCCAAAAAACTTTTGTGGTACACTTCTTAAATGTTCTTTCTTCTCATATAACAAAATTACATAGTCATTAATTATGAAACTGAATGGTTTTTTATATTTTAATTTAAATAGCACTGGCATTTCTGTTGGGTGTTCTGTTTTTTCTAATTTGATAATAATCAATGGTAAACTAACAATTTTAGATCTTAATTTTTCCATATTTTCTGTAGTTTTTTTTAAATCTAATTCTAATGTATCATTTAGTAATTTTCTTAATTTGTTTTCCAGATTTACGGTTAATTTAAAATCAACTGATTTCGATACTGAGATTCTCCAAACGAGTGAATAAAAAAATAAACGAATAATTAAATTGTCTTTTAATTCTTTGCAATTATTAAATTTATTAGCCTCGTTTTTAATTTTTTCTTTATTTAGATTGTTGTGTACTTTGTTTAAGAATGCATCTTCAATTGTTTTAAGCCTTTTCTCACAAGTTTTGCAAAAGATATTGTCTTCAACAAACATATTTTTTTGCGTATCTTTTTCACTTTCATGTAATTCTCTACCAATATTTTGCTCTATTTTTTCAGGAGGTACACTTCTACCAAAATATGGAAAGTTGAAAGGCTCATTGTCAATCTTGTAAATTATTTCATAATCTCTTCCTCTTCTTTCATTGTCAAATGCAGAAGCAATCAACCAAGCGGTTAACAAATGAGAGCCAGTCTCATTAGCTCCTGTTATGTTGCAAAGTTTACAACTTGGTAATGAATCTGGCATATCAAAAAAAGTATTGTATCTAATTCGTTTATATGTTTGAATTGTAGCTGTTACCCTAAATCAAAATTAATCTTTTTTTCAACTTTTCTAATTTTATTGTTGCACTACCTAAGCATATAAACACTTATAGCAGCAAAAATGCTGCTATAAGTTGTATTCATTAGACTTGTATTCTTCGTCTATCCGAATAATATCTGTGAAATTACAGTTACCTCCTAAAGACCCAGCAACAGCTTATCCGGTCGCCGTCCGCCCAGCAGCATCTGTTCGGGGTTTTCCAGCATCTGCTTAACGTTTACCAGAAATTCCACCGAGTCCTTGCCGTCGATAACGCGGTGGTCGTAGCTGAGGGCAATGTACATCATGGGCCTGATCTCCACCTTACCATTCACCGCCATGGGGCGTTCAACAATGTTGTGCATACCCAAAATGCCCGACTGTGGTGGGTTAATAATGGGGGTACTCATCATGGAGCCGTATATGCCTCCGTTGGTTATGGTGAAGGTTCCGCCCGTCATCTCCTCCAGAGTAATTTTTCCCGAACGGGCGCGGTCGGCCAGCTCGGCTATCCGATGTTCAATGTCGGCAATAGATAGGGTTTCGGCATTGCGAACCACCGGAACCATAAGCCCTTTAGGGGTTTGAACGGCAATGGCAATGTCGTAGTATCGAGGGGTAACAATCTCCTCACCGTCAATCATGGAGTTTACGGAAGGGTGCTGCTTAAGCGCCTCCACCACCGCCTTGGTGAAGAACGACATAAAGCCCAGCTTCACGCCAAACTTCTCCAGAAACTCCTTACCGTAGGTTTTACGCAGCTCCATCACCTGGCTCATGTCCACCTCGTTGAAGGTGGTGAGCATGGCTGTTTCATTCTTTACGGTCACCAGCCGTTGTGCCAGCTTGCGGCGGAGGGAGCTCATTCGGTTCCTATCCTCCTCGCGGGTGGCTTCCAGTGGTTGGGAAATAATGGTGTTTACTGTCTGGCTCAAACCCGATTTGGCCAGATCTACCTCGTGCTTGCCAATGCGCTTTAAACCGTTAATAATGTCTTTTACAGAAAGGCCTTCCTCCTCCATCACCTTGCGGGCAACCGGTGAGATTTTAACCTTGGATTCGGTGCTAGTTACCGGCTCCGAGGCAACTTTTGGCTCTACTTTTTTCTCGGGTGTTGCCGCTGGCTCTGCCTTTGGGGCAGGTGCAGCAGGCTTCACTGCGGGTGTGGTTCCGGCTGCCTCAGTGTCGATGGTGCAGGCAACGCTTCCCACCTTAATTGGCGTATTGGGCTTTGCTAAAATTTTGAGTTTTCCACCTTCTGCAGCAAGAAGGGGTAGGGTAGCCTTATCGCTCTCCACCTCCGCAATCTCCTGATCTTTCTCTACTGCCGCACCGTCCTCAACGAGCCAGCTGGCAATCTCCACCTCGGTGATGCTTTCGCCTGGACTGGGAATTTTTATCTCTACAACCATTATTTTGGATGATTAGAAGTTTTTACTTTGAAAGTTACAGGTGACGAGTTACAAAGTTACCCGTAACTTGTTACCTGTTACTCGTCATTCTTTCTCAAATATAACGTCTCTTTCTACCTTAACGTTCTTTCGGGCACTGCCAACCTTGCACTGCAAGCCGCAATACTTGTTCTTGAGTTCGCAATCGCATTTTCGGAAAACCTTTCCAATGATCTCCTCCTGCTCCAGAAAATGCAGCTTGCTCAGCCCTACAGCCGGACTACCGCTGGCTTGTCGGGTCACCGGTTTTATTTCTAGCCTAGGCAGTTGGCTATTTACAAAGTTCCAAGCACCCATGTTTTCCGGCTCCTCCTGAACCCACAAATACTGTATGGCGTTGGGGTAGCTGGCGAGCGCATTTAGCACCTGCTCCTTTGGGAATGGGTATAGCTGTTCAATCCTTATAATTGCAATGTCACGAGCTTCGTGCTGTTCCTTACGGGCAAGCAGATCGTAGTATATTTTGCCGGAGCAGAGGACCACGCGAAGCACGGATTCTGGGTCGGTGTTGGGGTCGTTAATTACCTCCTGAAATGCTCCAGTGCTAAGGTCGTGCATGGTAGACACGCACTTGGGATGTCGGAGCAGGCTCTTGGGCGTTAGCACCACCAGTGGTAGCGTAAACTCACGCTTCACCTGTCGGCGGAGAAGGTGGAACATATTGGCAGGAGTGGTTGGATTCACCACCTGCATGTTGTTGTGAGCACAGAGGGTTAAGAATCGCTCGAGTCTTGCGCTGGAGTGCTCCGGTCCTTGTCCTTCGTAGCCGTGGGGCAATAGTAAGGTAAGCCCGTTGAGGAGCCCCCACTTATCTTCTGCCGAGCTAATATACTGGTCGATAATTGGCTGTGCCACGTTATAGAAATCGCCAAACTGTGCCTCCCAGATGGTAAGACCGTTGGGAGAGCCTAGTGCATAGCCATACTCAAATCCCATTACTCCATATTCGGAGAGGTGTGAGTTGTATACGTGCACTGGCGCTTGGTTGTCGGCGATATGCTGTAGGGGAAAGTATTTCTCATCGGAGTCCTCCACGTTGAAGGCGGCATGGCGGTGGGAAAACGTTCCTCGCTCGGAGTCCTGACCGCTGAGACGAACGGGGTGTCCTTCGGCTGCGATGCTGGCATAGGCCAGCAGCTCTCCAATGGCCCAGTCGAGCTTGTTATTTTCCACCATCTGCTTGCGGTCGTCCAGCAACTTGGCCAATTTTTTAAAGAATGGCTTGCCATCGGGCAGCGTGTTTATTTTGCTGAAAAGTGCATGAAGGGTTTTTAACGGAACACCGGTGGTGGGAGAGGTGTTGAAGTCGGTGGCAACGGAGTGCCGGAATCCTTTCCAATCTTCCTCCAGAAAATGCTTAATTGTAACCTTCTTGAATGTTTTTGCCAACTCCAACTTGGCGTCCAAATCGTCATCATACTCCTTTTGAATCAGCTTCGCTTCATCGGCATTTATAATGCCCTCCTTCATTAGAAAGTTAGCGTAGATATCGCGAGGGTTGAGATGCTTGGCAATGGCGTCGTAGAGCGTAGGCTGGGTAAAACGAGGTTCGTCACCCTCGTTGTGGCCATACTTCCGGTAGCAGAGAATGTCGATAAATACATCGGTGTGGAATGTTTGTCTGTATTCAACCGCTAGTTTTATTGTATGGATAAGCGCTTCGGGATCGTCGCCGTTAACGTGAAAAACTGGCGACTGGGTTACCTTGGCTACATCGGTGCAGTAGGTGCTGCTGCGTGCATCGAGGTAGTTGGTGGTAAAGCCCACCTGATTGTTGATTACCAGATGGATGGTGCCACCAGTTGTGTAGCCTTTTAAATGGCTCATTTGAATGGTTTCGTACACCACACCTTGACCTGCCATAGCTGCATCACCATGAATAATGATGGGGGCAACCTTGTTAAAGTCTTTGCCGTAGCGGTGGTCGATTCGGGCACGGGCAATTCCTTCTGCCACCGGACCAACCATCTCCAAGTGCGACGGGTTGGGCAGCATGCTCAGGAAAACTTCTTTTCCCTTATCGGTGGTGATTTTGTTGTCGTAGCCGAGGTGGTATTTCACATCGCCGAGGGCAATGTTCTCGTCGTATCGCTCCCCCATAAATTCAGCAAATAGCTTTTCTGCCGGTTTTCGGAGTATATTGTTAAGAATGTTTAGTCTACCCCTGTGTGGCATGCCGATAATGAACTCCTGTATACCCAGCTCTGCACCATGTTCGATAACGGCATCGAGCGCTGGAACCAGCGCTTCGGCACCTTCGAGTGAAAATCGTTTCTGTCCCACAAATTTTTTGTGGATAAATTGCTCGAATCCAACGGCATGAACTAGGTGCCAGTACACATGCTTGCGCTCTTCCGGAGAATACTTGGTTAGGTTTTGGGTAGACTCCATTTTATACCGCAGCCACTCCACAACATCAGGTTTGCGGATGTAGGTATACTCCACACCAACCGATGCACAGTAGGTCTGCTCTAGATGGCTAACAATTTGACGTAGTGAGGCAGAACCAATGCCGATGGTTTTGCCTGCCTGAAAAACGGTATCGAGGTCTTCGCTAGATAAGCCAAAGTTGTCGATATCGAGGGTAGGAGAGTAGGTCCTTCTTTTTCTTACCGGGTTGGTTTGGGTGAAAAGATGTCCCCTCTTGCGGTAGCTATCGATGAGGTTGAGCACCTTGAACTCCTTGTCGAATTCACCCGAAGGATGGTCGCCGTAGGTGGTGCGAGCTAGCTCAAACCCCTTAAAAAAGGAGCGCCAACTCTCGTCCACGCTTTCTGGGTTGGAACGGTAGCGCTGGTAAAGCTCATCAATGGCTTCAATTTCAGAATTGCCTACAAATGAAAATTTATCCATACTGTTTTACTTTGATCGTGGTAAAGACTTCTCAGCCATGTAGCCGAAAAGTTTTTTGTGTTTAATGGCGTCCGAAACGTATTTGGGAACCATAGTCTCCCATTCGGGATCGTTTTGGCGTATTTTTTCCAACACCACATGAGGGTGTATGTGAAGCCACTCCTTTTTTGCCTTAGTTATTTCAAGAATTTTTCGGTTGGCCTTTAAGTAGAGGTAAAGAGGTGCAATATCATCGGGAAGTTTGAGATCGCCGGAATGAACCAATTCGCCGGTTTTCTCATTTAATTCTGGGTAAACGTACACTTTCGTATTTGCTGGAAAGAGCCGTCCAAAGGCTTCCAGTATTCCTCCTTTCAGGTCGGTGTAGTATTGCTTATCGAAAACCTTGCGAAAGGTGGGTATGCCAATTACAATGCGTAGCTTCTTTATTTTGAAGCAAGAGAAGTATGTTACCAACTTATAGTATTCGCGATAGTTGGAAATCATCACGTTTTGGCCCATGCCGTTGAGCAGGTTCACGCGGTCGAGAAAGTCGCGCTCGTCAATTTCCCCTTCGTTCAGCAGGTTGTTCAGCGTTATCTCGCAGAGCGATAGCGTGCTATCGCGTGAGTATTCCGGGTCGGATTTGAAAATGGCGTAGCTGGTTTTGAGCATGTCGAATCCAACGTAGGTGATGGGGCGAAAGAAACCTCTGAAAGCCAGTACGTTTTTCTTGTAGAGCATGTCCGATGGTTGTCGCACCTCGCCGTGTCGGTCAAATATGGTAGCAGTGGTCATGCCATTCTTCACCAGCTGCACTCCCAGCAGCTTATTGTCCACCCAGGTGAGGTCAGGTCCGCTCATGCGTATCATGGTTACCTCAATACGGTCGTTGTCGAGGTTGTCCATGAGCGATTGCAGAAAGGTGTTTGGCCTGTCGATGCTTTTAAAGCAAGCCCAGATAAGGTTTACGCCAAGCGTTCCCAGCGTGTATTGCTGAAGCAGTGGGTCGTTCTCCTGCAGGTTGACGTGTATTACCACCTCGTTGGCCCTGCCGCGCTCGTTCATCTCGAACCGAACACCCAGCCAACCGTGCCCTTGGTTGGTTTTGGCGAAGTTGATGGTCTCCACCGTATTGGCAAAGGCGAAGAAGCGGGTGTCGGGGCCGTGCTTATCCCCCAGTACGTCGATGAGCTCCGTGTATTCGTGATTGAGCATGCGGTGCAGCCGTTCCTCAGAAACGTAACGGTCGGGCAGGCCCTCGTTGTAGAGGTGATCGGAGAAGGTCTTGTCGTAGGCGGATATGCTTTTAGCAATGGTGCCCGAGGCTCCACCCGCCTGAAAGAATGCTCGAGCCACCTCCTGACCACCACCAATTTCGGCTAGTGTGCCGTAAATGGCATTATCCAGATTTATGCTGAGCGCCTTGCTCTTGGTGCTTTGAATTTCTCGTTCCATCGCTTTTGCCAGCTTTGCCTAAAGGTAGCAAACTTTGGCCAATGCTAGCCACTTTTTGCTTATTTCCTAAGGTAAACAAGCTTGTGGTGCAAAGGTTTTGGAAAATTGAAGAAATTGGGAGAAAAGGGAAAAGAAGATACAAGAAGGTATAGGAAGTTAGAAGAAGTTAGAAGAAGTAAAAGAAGTAAAAGAATGTGACCGTATGTAGGGACGAAATATTTTTCTCCTAAAATCATTCCAAGAACATACATAACCCACGGCTTCAGCCATGGGGATAAGGTCTCCTCTTGCGTGATCGATGCATGCTCAACAGTTGTTCAACGAAATGGAGATGCCATGCACCGCAATGGTTGAAGGGTTCTTCGCAGTATAGCCTTTATTTATAACTCTTTCAAAACTTGCCAACCTATCATTTTGTGGCCAACACAACCTATTGAAAAGTGATAGGGAAGGTAAATGCAACAGCAACTGGTTTTCCGTTTCGCATGCCAGCCTTCCATCTTGGTGATTCTGAAATTACCCGCAAAACCTCAGCATCCATATCTGGATTTACACTTTTTACAATCGTTGGGTTAATTACTTTCCCATCTTCATCCACAATAAATCGAACAAATACTTTCCCTTGGTACCCTAAGTCTAAACAATAGATCGGGAATTGAAGGTTTTGCTGAATATATTTCCTAAATTCGTTGTAATCTCCATTATTGAATGTGGGCATATCCTCAACAAGGAAATAAACTGTCCGGTTGCCATCATCTGGCCTAGGTTGGTCAATCTCTTCGTTACTCTCGTTGCTATTGTATACTGGAGGTAGTAGCGAAAAGGTCGATTCGTAGTCGAGCGTTTTAACAACAGCATTATCCTTGTCGTAGTATATCCATTTCCCACAGGGCCTATTGTTACGATAATATCCAATGGCTTCCAACTTACCTTTCTTGTTGAAAAACTGAAATTGTCCCTCGCGAATCGGGCTACCCGTTTTGTATGAGCCTATGAAAAGTGTTTTTCCATCATCTCCTACCACCTTTGTCCTTGTTAAAGTTGAGGCGGAGTCGGTTTTGTTTATTTCCTGAGCAGCTACGTTTAGTGTGAATAGTGAGATTACAAATACGAAAGGCAGGGTTAGATAGGTTTTCATTTTTTTTTTTGTAGGTTATGGTTTGAATATCGAAGATACAAGATTCTTGATTTTGGTAATGTCTTGTTGACCTTCTAGGAGGCTATGCAAAAGGAAACAACTTTATAATTTGAAAATTACTGGAAATGTAAAACGCACTTTAACGGGTTGTCCTTTTGACTTGCCAGGTTTCCATTTAGGTGAGTCGAGAACGAGTCTCAAAACTTCTGTGTCAAAGTCGGGATTAACGCCTTTAATTATTGAGGGATCAACCACGCTGCCATCTTTATCAACTGTAAATGAAACTATTACCTCACCTTCAATTCCAAGAAGTTGGCAGTAAGTTGGATAATGAAGATTGGTTTGGAGATAGCTATTGTATGCCATTGGCCCACCATTGTTGAATGTTGGCATCTCTTCAACAACAACAAGCTCTGGTTTGGTTTTCAGGCTGTCATTTGAGGATACGGGTTGCTTAACCTCAGCTTGACTTTTATTCTGATTTATTACGGTGAATGCGGAGGCATAGTTTATCGTCTTAATGACTTTGCCTCGGTTATTATAAAAAATCCAATTTCCACAAGGATTATCGTTTTGGTAGTGACCAACAACTTCAACTTTTCCATCACTGTTGAAAAATTGGAATTCTCCTTCACGAATTTGGCTATCTTTTTTATAAGAGCCAATGAAGAGCGATTTTCCATCCTTCCCAACTACCTTCTTACTTATAGTTATAGCTGAGGAGTCGGTGTTGTTGTTTTGAGCAACTGCGTTAAAGGTGAATAGTGAGATTACAAATACGAAAGGCAGGGTTAGATAGGTTTTCATCTTTTTTGGTAGGTTATGGTTTCAATACCAAAGTTATTAAAATTCTTTATTCATTGTTGCCCGATTTTCTTTTATCTATCCTATTGCACTTGATCTTAAGCGTTAGCAGATACGAATGAACCCATTTGCAATCCTTAATTTGAGGTTGAACCTGAATGGGTAAATCCATCTTTGAAGTTATTGATATGGTCATTCTTCTCTCTCCGTAATCGTTTGCGCACTTTTTGGCAGCATTGCCATTTCCAAAGAAATGCTGGCTTGCCCATTTTGCTACCTTTGCCCTTATCGAACTTTTTTCAACCTAAAATATTTACCATGCAAAGAGGAGCAAAACTGATTTTTACCTGGCTGGGAGCGATGGCAATGCTTTGGTCGGGTTCACTCAGCGCCAATGGCCATAAGCCACTGGCCATCTCTTCACCCTCGGGTGATCTAACGGTAGAGTTTATGCTGCTTGCCAAGGGTGAGCCGGCCTACCGTGTTGTTTATAAGGGAAAGCCTGTTGTGGAAACCTCCACCTTGGGCTTCGATTTTAAGGGGGCTCCTTCGCTGAAGGCGGGCTTTAAAATTACAGGGCAGCAGACACGCGAGTTTAACGAAACTTGGACAATGCCCTGGGGCGAGCAGCGGGAGGTGGTAAACCATTACCGGGAGTTGCGGGTTAACCTACAGGAACGTAGTGGGTTAAAACGACAAATGAATCTCGTGTTCCGTGTTTTCGATGATGGTTTGGGATTTCGCTATGAGTTTCCAAAGCAGCCAAATCTGAAGGAGATGGTGATTACCGATGAGAATACCCAGTTTCAACTTACCAGCAACCCCATGTGCTGGTGGCAGCCCGGAGACTGGGATAGCTACGAGCATCTCTACAGCACAACCCGCTTTAAGGATATTGACGTTGCTAAACGGTTGAAGGATGGCAATCTGGCCATCTCATCCATCAAGGATAATGCGGTGAATACGCCCATTACAATGAAAACCGATGATGGCGTTTACCTCAGCTTTCATGAGGCCGCCCTCTACAACTATCCCGGCATCACGCTACAAATTTTTCCCGATAAGTTGATGATGATGAGCAAGCTCGTTGGCACCGACTTTGGATACCGTGCCAAGGTTGCAGCACCGTTCAATACTCCATGGCGCACCATACAGGTTACAGATAGAGCAGGGGAGCTCATTGAGTCGAAGCTGCTGGTAAACCTCAACGATCCAAATAAGCTGGGCGATGTATCGTATGTGAAACCCACCAAATATGTGGGGATATGGTGGGGAATGCACCTGGGCATTGTTACCTGGGACATGGCCAGCGGCAGGCATGGTGCCACCACCGAAAACGCCAAGAAGCTAATTGACTTTGCGGCCAAGAATAACATTGGCGCCATATTGGTTGAGGGTTGGAATGAGGGCTGGGAAAAGTGGGGTAAGGTTGCCGACCGTGAGAGCACCTTTAGCTACGTTACTCCATACCCCGACTACGATCTTAAGGAGGTTGTACGCTATGGAAAGGAGAAGGGCGTTAACCTGATTATGCATCACGAGACTGCCGGCACGCCACGGGCCTATGAACGGCAGTTGGACACGGCCTATGCCCTCATGAAATCGTTGGATATCCATACGGTAAAGACCGGTTACGTTGGGAAGATTCTTCCGAATGGTGAATACCATCACGGGCAGTGGATGGTAAACCACTACCAAAAGGTGCTGGAAACCGCTGCAAAGTATGGTATTGCTGTAGATGCACACGAACCCATTATGGCAACGGGAATTCGCAGAACTTACCCCAACTTTATTTCCCGTGAAGGGCTGCGCGGTCAGGAGTTCAACGCCTGGGCAACCGATGGCGGAAACCCGCCGGAGCACCTCACCATTATTCCGTTTACACGGATGCTTGCCGGGCCCATCGATTACACACCGGGCATTTTCGACTTAAAGCTAAAGCCCTATAGGCCACATAATCAGGTTAACACTACGCTTGCGCAGCAGCTGGCCCTTTACGTTGTGATTTATAGCCCCGTGCAGATGGCAGCCGACCTGCCTCAGAACTATGAGCAGAATCCGGCATTCCAGTTTATTCGTGATGTGCCGGTGGATTGGGAAACCTCCAAGGTGCTGAATGGGGAGATTGGCCAATACGTTACCATTGCTCGGAAGGAGAGGGGCGGCGAGCGCTGGTTTGTGGGTAGCGTAACCAATGGCGATGCGCGAACGCTAACCATAAAGCTGGACTTTCTTGACCCCGGGAAGCATTACGTTGCCACCGTTTACGGCGATGGTGACGATGCCGATTGGGACAAGAATCCAACTGCATTTAAGATAGAGAACTTTAGCGTCGACAGCAGCTCAACGCTTACCCTAAAGCTGGCTCCCGGCGGCGGTGCTGCCATAGCCATTGTTCCTAAGAAGTAGTTTTGTGTGAATTTACATAGAAAGAAGGGAGGCGATTGCCTCCCTTCTTGTTTAATAAACTTTTTACCTTTTAAGGTATACCCACCCGGTATATCTTCCCGATTCTGGAACATTGAGAATGTACCAGTATGTTCCTTCGGTGAGCTTGTTGCCATTGCTATCGGTGCCATTCCAACTCCCATCGTACTGTTCCGAGCTGAATACTAAAATTTCGTTGCTATTGTATACACGTAACGTAGAGTTTGGCTTCAGGCCTTTGATTTCAAAGTAGTCATTAATGCCATCACCATTGGGGGTAAACACGTTGGGTATAATAACATCTT
>DATKVT010000106.1 GCA_035529935.1 Williamwhitmania sp.
GTTAAGGATAATGCTCCTGCAGAAGGGAGCACGGAAAACGAAAAGGTTGAAGGTGAACAACCACAGATTACTGGCCCATCGTTGGAGGAGCAGTTGGCTGAATCGAAGGATCGCTACCTAAGGCTCTCTGCCGAATTCGACAACTTTAGGAAACGTTCTCGCAAGGAGCGAGAAGATCTAATTAAAACTGCCGGAGAATCGGTGATTGTAGAACTGCTGCACGTGGTTGACGATTTCGACCGTGCCATGAAATCCATTGAACAATCCACCGACTTGCAGGCAGTAAAGGAGGGTATTCATCTCATTGCCAATAAATTTGATGAATTTTTAAAGCGCCAAGGTGTAGCAGAAATTGAGGCCATTGGACATGAGCTCAACACCGACCTGCATGAGGCAATTACCAAAATTCCCACACCCGACGAGAGTGCCAAGGGAAAAGTTGTTGACGTTGTTCAGAAGGGATACCTGCTCAACGAGAAAGTTATTCGCTACTCCAAAGTGGTTGTGGGCGAGTAACAGCAATACTTGTGATTTACATATTTTACTTAGGGTTACAACACAATGGCAAAACGCGACTATTACGAAATACTAGGCATCTCAAAGAATGCATCCGCCGCCGAAATTAAGAAGGCATACCGGCAGATGGCCATCAAGTACCATCCCGATAAAAACCCTGGAGATAAGCAATCTGAGGAAAACTTTAAGGAGGCAGCAGAAGCCTACGAGGTGCTGAGCGACGACAACAAGCGTGCACGCTACGACCAATACGGTCACGCAGGGCTAGGGAATGGGGGCATGGGTGGTGGCGGCTTCGGTGGCGGCGGAATGACCATGGATGACATATTCTCTCATTTTGGTGACATATTTGGAGGACATTTTGGCGGTTTTGGCGGTTTTTCATCCGGATCGCAAGGAGGCGGCCGACGGGTTAGCCGTGGCTCCGACCTTCGTGTCAAGGTAAAGCTCACCCTTAAGGAGGTTGCCAATGGCGTGGAGAAAAAAATAAAAGTTAATAAGCACGTTACTTGTAAAAAGTGTAATGGAAGCGGTGCAGAAGGCAGCAATGGCTACACCACCTGCAGCACCTGTAGAGGCACAGGGACAGTAACCCGCATTAGCAACACCATTCTTGGCCAAATGCAAACATCGAGCACCTGCCCTAGCTGCGGTGGCGATGGCAAAACAATAACTCACCCCTGCACCGCCTGCAACGGCGAAGGTATTGTGCGCGGCGAAGAGGTTATCGAAATCCGTATTCCGGCAGGTGTGGCAGAAGGGATGCAGCTCTCCGTTTCGGGTCGTGGCAACGCAGCCCGCCGTGGAGGAGTTAATGGCGACCTGCTCGTGCTCATTGAGGAGGAACCAAACCAAGACCTCATCCGTGATGGAAACGACCTCATCCATAACCTGTTTGTCAGCTTCCCACAGGCAGCTCTTGGTTCAACCATTGAGGTGCCTACTGTGGATGGTAAGGTTAAGATAAAGATTGATCCCGGCACCCAACCTGGAAAAATTCTACGACTGAGAAGCAAGGGAATTCCTGATGTGAATGGCTATGGTCGTGGCGACCTGCTGGTGCACGTAAACGTGTGGGTTCCGAAAAAGCTGACCCGTGAAGAGGAGAAGGTGGTGGAGAAGATGGCTGAGTCGGAAAACTACACACCGAACCCCGACGCCAACGACCGAAACTTCTTCGAACGAATGAAAAATTTCTTCGGTTAATAATACCAAACTCCGAATCTCAATGAGATTCGGAGTTTTTATTTAACGGTATCCTATCCATTTGATTCCATCATCCTTACGGGATTCTAATCTCATCTGTGTCACCTGTTCAATAATCCTTTCACTTCTTCGGAGTTATTTGGCAACATCGACACACTGCTTGTAAAGCCCGAGGGGCTGGCGTGATTATAGGCAAAAACTGTACTGCGTTACCTAACCCCGGAACGGGGGCAGAAGTAATCTTGGGAATCAAACTAGATTTAAATATTTATGAATTGAGAACACCTCTAATAATATTAAAATTAGTCACTCCATCATTCCTGATCTTAAGCCCCAATGGAAAGAATGACTTTAGAGCAGCGCAACACGACTCTTCCTTTTGGTTCTGTCATCCCTTCGGAATTCTAATTCTCATCTAAAATCGCACTGCTATAATCATTCCACTCCTTCGGAGTTATTCGGCAACATCGACACACTACTCTTAAAGCCCAAAGGGCTGGCATGATTATAGCCAAAAAGTGCGCTGCGCTATTGAACCCGGAACGGGTGACAGAAAGATTTTTTAAACGTCATGGGAAATAATCAACCCTTCTCCCCATGCTACTATCCACCCAAAAAACCCGTCAAAAAGAATTTTTCAATTTTTGTAACATTCATACCAAGCACGACACTAATAAGGGAACTACATCAAAATGTTCTTGCAAAAAGAGTGTAAATTGCTTTCCGAAAAAAAAGAGAATAGTTTTAATCATACCGTGGGCGATAACCGCCGCGGATAGTTGTTGAACCATATATTTAATTGCTATGGAGATTTTTAGAGCGGATAACGTGGAGAAACGGTTTGCCACCCATTTGGCTCTGGATGATGTGAGCATTGCTGTTCCAGCCAACAGCATCTTTGGGCTGCTTGGACCAAACGGCGCAGGCAAAACAACGCTCATTCGTATTATCAACCAGATTACTGCCCCCGATAAGGGAACCCTACTTTTTGAAGGCCGACCGCTGAAGGCCGACGATATCTACCAAATTGGCTACCTCCCAGAGGAGCGTGGGCTTTACAAAAAAATGAAGGTTGGCGATCAGGCCCTCTATCTGGCACAGCTGAAGGGCCTTTCGAAGCAGGCCGCAATGGAGAAGCTGAAGTATTGGTTTCGCAAATTCGAGATACAGGCCTGGTGGGATAAAAAGGTGGAAGAGCTCTCCAAAGGAATGGCCCAGAAGGTGCAGTTTATTGTAACCATAATCCACGAACCCAAGCTACTCATCTTCGACGAACCGTTTAGCGGCTTCGATCCTATTAACACCAACCTGCTGAAGGAGGAGATTCTCAACCTGAAGGCTAATGGTTCCACCATTATATTCTCCACCCACAATATGGGTTCGGTGGAGGAACTCTGCGACAACATCACCCTCATAAACAAGTCGCGCAACATTCTCAGCGGTCAGATAGACACCATCCGCCAGCAATACGGCGAGAACAAGTTTGAGATTGGCTACCGTGGTAGCGAGGACCTTAAGCTAGCGCTTACCAGCGATTATGTGCTGGAGAAGGAGTGGGAGGAAAAGATGATGAAGAAGGCCGTGGTAAAGGTGCTCAACTCTTCGCACGAGAACAGGCTTATTTCGCAGCTGATGCCCCACTTGGAAATACTCAGCTTCAACGAGGTTATTCCAAGCATGAACGACGTCTTTATTAAGGTGGTTCAGAGCTACAACAGCCAGAATAAAAACTAACCCTGAAAAATGATTTGCCATGAATAAGATATTTTTAGTACTACAGCGTGAATTTCTGGTTAGGGTACGCAAGAAATCGTTTATCATAATGACACTGCTTGGGCCCGTATTTTTTGGTGCCCTTATGGTTGGTCCTGCCCTTGTGGCCATGTATTCCTCGGACGACAGCCAGAAGAATATTGCGGTGATAGATGAGTCGGGCTACTTTACCAACAAGCTACCAAACAAGGATAATCTCAAATTCACCTACCTGCAGAATACAACACTTGAGCAGGTTCGTAAGGACTTCAAGAAGGACGGATACTATGGCGTGCTATTTATTGGCCGTTCCATAGTAAACAACCCCAACAGCGTTCGATTCTTTTCGGAGGAGCAACCCAATCTTGACCTGCAGCACTCAATTGAGAATGCCATCAGCAAGGAGATTGAAAAGGGGAAACTGGCCGCCTACAACATTGCCAATATCGACGAGATACTTCAGAAGGTAAAGACCGACGTGTCCATGCGTACCATACAGTGGAATGCCGATGGAACGGAAAAGGAGAGTAGTACCGGATTGTCGATGGGCATTGCCTACGTATCGGGGTTTGCCATCTATATGTTTATCTTCCTCTTTGGTGTTCAGGTTATGCGTGGGGTTATCGATGAGAAGACCAACCGCATTGTGGAGGTAATCATCTCCTCGGTGAAGCCGTTCCAGCTGATGATGGGTAAAATTCTTGGAATTGCAGCCGTTGGACTTACGCAGATGCTCGTATGGGTAATGCTTACCACCGGCATTGTTACAGTGGCCAAAACTGTGCTGCTGAAAGACAACACCACCACAACTCAGGTGCAGAATGTGATGGATAATGCGTCTAACAACCCCATGGTGGCCAATGCGGCTCAAGCAGCTCCCGCCCCCGATAAGGTCGAAGCCATTTTCAGCGCCATGGGCAGTGCCAACATACCCTACATTGTAGGATGCTTCATATTCTACTTCATTGGTGGATACCTGCTCTATGCCTCCATGTTTGCGGCCGTTGGAGCTGCGGTGGATAACGAAACCGAAACGCAGCAGTTTATGCTACCGGTGACCATACCGCTCATACTTTCCATTGTAATAATGATGAGCACCTTCCAAAACCCCAACTCAGCACTCTCGTTCTGGTTCTCCATGATTCCTTTTACCAGCCCCATTATTATGATGGCTCGCATACCTTTTGGAGTGCCCGACTGGCAGCTGGCCCTTTCGGCAGCTCTGCTCGTTGGCTCGTTCATTGGAATGACGTGGCTCTCGGGTAAGATCTACCGCGTAGGAATTCTGATGTATGGAAAGAAGACCTCATGGAAGGAGATTATGAAGTGGATTCGCTACCACAACTAGCAACCACCGCACCATAAATAGCAAAAAGCCTCGGAGAGTTTCCGGGGCTTTTTGTTGAGGGGTTTGCGGGTTTGTATCTTCGTGACTCATTGCTTCATAGTATGATATGATAATTGTATAATTTCTTTAGTCATACCACATGTTCAGAATATTTTCTGTAATACATCACCCACACCTTTGATATTACCACTTGAATATTGTTCCATTATTAGTTAACTTTGTGCGATGGATAGAAAGAGAAAACTTATATTCTTTCGAAACTACTTCAATGAGTTCTTTGATTCTCAACCTGAAAGAGTAAAGGACAAAATTGATTACGTGCTATTTTTGATTGCTACGGCAGAAAGAATTCCAAGAAAATTCTTTCAATACATGGAGGGAACCGATGGTTTGTTTGAAATCCGTATTGAGTTCGAAAGCAATATTTATAGAATATTCTGCTGTTTTGACGAAGGATTTCTAGTGGTTCTTTTCAATGGTTTTCAGAAGAAGTCACAGAAGACCCCCAAAAATGAAATTGAAAAAGCCTTGAAAATTAAGGACGACTATTTTGCCACTAAACTTAGAAGTAATGAAAACAGAAAACAATAACAGTGCAGCAATAACAACATTTGAAGAGCATCTTGAAAAGCGTTATGGTGCTGCTGGCTCAAAGCAAAGAACCGAGTTTGAAATTAAAGCAAAGGCTTTTGCCATTGGTGAAATAATTAGGGAGGAGCGCAAGTTGGCAAACATGACTCAGGAGCAGCTTGCACAAAAAACGGGTACAAGAAAAAGTTTCATTTCCAGAATCGAAAATGGCCATAGCGACATTCAACTTTCCACGCTTTACCGGCTGATTGAAATTGGGTTTGGCAAGCAAATTACCCTAACCATTTCTTAAGCATAGGCATACTCTTATAGGCTAATTCTTACGGATGGTTGGTTGACACTTCTGACTATGAATATGGGTAGTGCGCCCAATGCAGTATGCGATGGGCATATTTACTTGTGAAGTATGCATAATTCTAAATAAAGTGCTGACAAATTGTCGAGACAGCTGAACGCACCAAGATATTGAGAAGTAGAACCGCCCCTTAACAAAGGACTAAAATCCCGTTAGGTAGAACTAAAAAAGCGGCAAATAGTGCTTTTGCGCTAAAACCGCTTCGATTCAAATGCATAATTGACTATAGGCACTCTAATCCGGTTACCCATTCATTAAAGCGAGGACATTTGGATCGGATTCTGTTAAGACCGATCTCGTCCGCTAATATTGAGCCGTAAACCACTTTCTTGTACCCTTTTATAATTTTCATCAACCTTTTCGATGGTGCGGTTTCTCGGCTATCATTAATCATCTCTGGATTGGGATGCTCATCAATTGTTTCTTCTAAATACTGGTAATTTAAAAACTCGCCCGGCTCAAAACTCCTACTAAAAACATCAATATCGCTAAATAGCAATCCTTCAAATTCATGGAGTTGTATATATGGCATAAACCTTCGCTGTAGATCGGGTCGAATATCTTCTTGCATCGATTTCTCCAGAAAAGCCAAACGATGGTTCTTATCAATAAGCTTAAGGGAATGCTGCCAACCCGGAAAATCCATATTTGCATATAGACCATAAAAATCAATCAGGGTTGTTACATGTGCTGTTTTATCTTGGAGCAGATGAGTCTCTACCTGATGTTTTAAAGCTTCCCACCGTACAATGCCTCCACCGGTTTTTTTTATTGCAGGATTCTCAATGTAAATACCGCGTTCATTAAGGTGTGGCTGCAATATATTATTGCAAAATGACTGTTCGGTTTGCCCTTCGCTTATGATAATTATCCGTTTCATACTATTTGGTAAACGGTTGTGCTGCATTAATAATATTGCGTTCCCACAAATCACCCAGAGTATAGTCCGTTAACCAAACCTCTAACAATTCAGAATTCAATCGGGTAAAAATGGTCTGGTTTTCCTCGGCACTTTTATCCATTACAACCACATCTTCGGGTGAAAAATGGCTGATTAATCCGGGCGATTGGGTAGCAACGATAATCTGTGTTTTTGACGCGGCAACCTGAATCATGGCAGCAAGCTTCCCAATGGCAAATGGATGCAAGCCCAACTCCGGTTCATCAATTATAATCACAGCAGGTGGTTCCGGTTGCATTAGCAAGGTAGCCAAGGCAATAAAGCGCAGCGTTCCATCCGATAGCTGATAGGCAGAGAAGTTGGATTCCAAGTCTCCCCTATCGACCCAACGTAACTCTATCTCCTTTTCGTTTAAACGATTTGGTTCTAAAATGAATTTTGAAATATAGGGTGCAACCGATTGTATAGTTTTTTCAATCCTACTGAAAACAATAGGGTGTTTTACCATTAGAAAGTATAAAAATGCAGGCAGATTTCTACCATCCTGTTTCAAATAACCATTATCATTAATATCGCATCCTCTTCGCAATAATGATGTTGATGATGTATCATGAAAATGGAATACCAATAAATTGGAGATATACTCACGCAGATAATTATCTCTTGTTGTATTTAAAATGGCTCTTCTACTTTCGTCAAGATTTGATTCATCAAAATAATTATTATAATTATTATCTCTAAAAACATTAAAACCGGAAGCTTCATTCTCAATAAATAATCCACCCTCCTTGTTTTGAGCTAAAGTAAAGTGATAAGCATTGTTGTTCTTTCCATCAGTGCTAAAAATTAACTTTCCAAAAAGTTTCGCAGTCGTTTTCCTTCCAAAATAGAGTAGGTTGTCAGCCTTTTCTTCCTTGACGTAGCGTTGCAGCTGCTGGTTAAAAATGGCATTCACCAATTTAAAGAACGATATAAAATTACTCTTGCCAACACCGTTGCTTCCAATTAGAATATTAATTGGCCGCATCTTCAACTTCAGCTGCTTAATCGACTTGTATCCCTCTATCTCTATATATTCAATCATAGATCCAACTTCATTAACTCACAACAAAGATAAGCTATATATTAAATGATTGAAAAAAACCCTGCAAGATAATCAAGCAGGGCTTACTCACAAAGAGACTATATAGAGCTACTTCTTTTGCCCCTCCTTCTCCGGTGCAAAGTAACCCTCGCGGGAGAGGAGGTGGTTGAGGTTGGCGATGCCATACTCCACAATGGCCGTAACAATGGAGGTGTGCTCCTGATACTCTACAATGCTCTTGTTGTAGAGGTCGCGCTCGGTGTGCCAAATCTCGTAGTAGCTAAAGTTGTAGCCCTTGGAATCCTCGGTGCCAAAGGTCATGGTGGGCACACCCTCCACGGCAAACGATCCGGCATCGGTACCCGCTGCCTTCTTGGGCATGGGCCGTGGCTCGCGCTTCTAATCGCCCAAAGAAACCATAACACATAATCATTCAGGCTAAGTTGCCTTCTTTCTTGCCAAATCAGCCACTGACTTTTTCGCCAACCCGCTCACTTTTCGTCCAATTCTGCTACCTTGCAGCTTAAATTTAAAAAGCAGGGCAAATGCTGCGCAGCGCACTCCGGCACCACCGGCTCCTAATCCTAGCTATACTCATCGTTGGCTTTTTGGCCATCCGTCCCGTTCATTTTCACGACCCCAACTCCACGGTTTTGCTGGCGCGCAACGGCGAGCTGCTGGGTGCAAGGGTTGCCACCGACGGGCAGTGGCGATTTCCTGAAAGCGACAGCCTTCCCATGCGCTACAAAAAGGCGCTCATTTGCTTTGAGGACCGATACTTCTACTACCACCCCGGCGTTAATCCCATTGCCATTGGACGAGCCTTGGTGCAGAACATCCGACAGGGAAAAATTGTGAGCGGTGGAAGCACCATTACCATGCAGCTGGCCCGCATTGCCCGAAAGGGGCAGGATAGGAATATTTGGGAGAAGTTAATTGAGTCGGTGGTGGCGGTGCGAACGGAGCTGGCCTATAGCAAGGCACACATCCTGCGGCTCTACGCCTCCAACGCCCCATTTGGTGGTAACGTGGTGGGGATAGATGCTGCGGCCTGGCGCTTCTTTGGTGTTCCGCCCGAGAATATGAGCTGGGCCGAGGCGGCTACGTTGGCTGTTTTGCCCAATGCTCCTTCACTTATCTATCCCGGAAAAAACCAAGACCTGCTGGTTGCCAAGCGTAACCACCTGCTCGACAAAATGCAGCAGCAAGGAATTATCGACAGTGAAACCTGCTCACGCGCCAAAGATGAGCCAGTACCCGGGCCACCCCATCCCCTACCCGACATTGCCCCTCACCTGTTGGCTCGCGCCGCCACTGAGGGAATGGATGGACAACGGCTCCACTCCACCATCGATATTGGGCTGCAGAAGCGTGTGAACCAAACGGTGGCTCGCTATTTTGAGCTCTACCATGGCAACAACATCAACAACGCTGCAGTGCTGGTGCTCGACATTACAACAGGTAACGTGCTGGCCTATGTGGGTAACACCCCCGTGGAGGGTCGCGAGCACGGTGGTCAGGTGGACATTATCACCGCCGAGCGCAGCTACGGCAGCACGCTAAAGCCGCTGCTCTACGCTTCCATGCTCAACGAGGGCTTGCTGCTACCACACATGCTGGTAAGCGACATTCCCATCTCCATTGCAGGCTACAGTCCGGCCAACTTCTCCAAAAGCTACGAGGGCATGGTTCCGGCCAACGAGGTGTTGAGTCGGTCGCTCAACGTTCCCAGCGTAATACTGCTTCGCAGCTATGGCATTGAGAAGTTCAACCAGCAGTTGAAGGATATGGGCATGACCACCCTGCGCCAACCTCCATCCCACTACGGGCTCTCCATCATTCTTGGAGGTGCCGAGGGCAAGCTATGGGAAATTGCAGGCATCTATGCAGCCTTTGCCCACAAGCTCGAAAATCCGGACCAGAACACAATGAATATCTCCTACGTAAAGAGCAAGAACGTAAAACCACAGCTACAAACAACAACCGCGGGCATCTCGCCAGCATCCGTGTGGTTTGCGCTGGATGCCGTCACCGAGGCACGTCGACCAGAGGAGCAGGGCACCTGGCGATTCTTCTTCTCACCACAAAAAATTGCATGGAAAACGGGTACCAGCTTCGGCTCCCGCGATGCGTGGGCCATTGGGGTAACACCAAAATATGCAGTGGGTGTGTGGGTTGGAAACGCCGATGGAGAAGGTTGTCCCGGTCTTACAGGAGTGGGCTACGCAGCCCCCATCATGTTCGATGTTTTTGGTATGCTGCCCACCTCACCGTGGTTTGACGAACCTATTTACGACATGAAGGCGGCCAAAATTTGCTTAAAAAGCGGCTGTATTGCCGGGCCCGACTGTCCCGAAACCGCCATTCAATCCATACCCGACGTGGTAAATCTCACTAAGGTGTGCCCCTACCATACCACCGTCCATCTTGATAAAAGCGAGCACTTCAGAGTTACCGACCGCTGCGTATCGGTATCACAGATGGTAACGCGCAGCTGGTTTGTGCTACCACCCGTGCAGGAGTGGTTTTACCGGAAAACGCACAGCGACTACCACCCGCTGCCGCCCTTTAAACCGGGCTGCGAGGATAACCTATCACAAAGTCACTCCATTGGATTGATATACCCCTACCCCGGAACCAAGCTATACCTACCTCTGCAAGCCGACGGAACCCGAAGCAAGGCAATTTGGAAGGCATCGCACCGAAACCCTAAAGCCACCATTTACTGGCATCTGGACGACCGATACCTTGGGAAGACTACCGGCACCCACGACCTTGAGGTGATGGCCGAACCGGGGCCACACACCTTACTGCTTGTGGACGACAGTGGAGAATCATACTCCGTAAGAATTGAGATTATTGGGAAAAAGTAGGCTACTGTTGCTCGTCAGTGGCCATGCTTTCTCTCAAGTCAAATAGCATCCAGCGACCGGCCAATATACTGTCGCGCTGTGTGGAAAGCAACTTCTGAAACTTTTTCAGTCCTATCGGCTCGTTACCGTTCCCGTGAACCAGCACAATACTCCCCGACTGTGGCTTTTGGTTTTTGGCCAGCCATGCATCGGAGCCTATTGGAATTAGTCCATAGGCAAGGACACTATCGAACACGGCCTTGTCGGACACCAAACCCGGGAATCGAAAGAATGGCGATGGCACAGCACCCTTGACAAGCAACGCTTTCTCTGTAAGCAAAATTTCATCGCTGATTTTCGTTCCTTTCTCCAGCAAGAAATTCTCCTTGAGCGGCAGCTCTTTGCTCACACGGTGGTGGTATGAGTGGTTAATCCATGTGATGGAGATGTTTCCCTCCTTTTCCTGTTGAAGTAGCCACATAAAATCGGTTGGGTGTTCTCTCATCCAAGAGCCAGTGATGGAAATAGCCAACGGGACCGGTCGCTGCACCGTCTTTAGCGTGTTTACCAACTCCATAAAAAACTCCCTAGCGAGCGGTAGGTGTGAAGGGCAAAGGTCAATGGTTAGGTCTACACCTTTGGCAATCCTTGGAAGACTGATAATACCTGCATTTTGCAGCTGAGTTGAACGAAGTTCCGCCTCCTTTATAGCCTTAACATAAGCAGTTCTTCTGAATTGCTGAAAAATCTGTTCCTGCCCTTCGGGAATAAAGAGCAGGGCGCTATCGACCACCACTGCTGTGTGGAGGTTTCTAGGGTTTACAACAAAGAAGTAGCACTTTTTAGTCTGTGTAAACGATCTTAAAACCACGGAGGTATCCTTGCCGTTTTCAATAATTAAACCATGCTGCAATTTGTAGCCAACGGGAATGTATGGCTGGGCTTCAGCCATGTTCAAACCAACCGAGGCAAGAAGAAAAAAGAATGCAAGGTGACGAAGCAACAACATAGCAAATTTTTTAGCAAAGGTAATGTTCCTACTTTTTCTACAAAAACCCTAAAAGGTTACTCAATATCAGCCAAAGCCTCACATGCAAAGAGATAGATAGGGCGGAAACGTCGCCGATATTTCCATACACCTACCATAAAAGCTGCAACCCAAATTGGAATCAAAACTGCATGAACACTCAACATTTTATTAAGCCAGGACATATCACCTTCAATATGCTGACACATGTTAATGGACGATCCAATATCGACTATCACTATACCGACCAAGGCATACCACAACTCAGGTCGCCAAAAACGGTATCGCCTTTCTGCCATTCGTAGCATTTCTACAACAGGTACAGCGTAGCTAACCGCTAATAGATCTTTCTTTTGCTTACGAAAGATAAAGGCAAATAGAATAAATGCGGCAACGTAACAAGCTCCAGTAATCCGCTCAAAAACAGTAAAATCAGCAAATACATTAGCAAAATAAATGGCCGCATACACAAAAATCATAACAAAATAAACAACATACATTCCCTTGGCAATCCTCAGATTACGCTCATCCTCAACCTTCATTTTCGACACAAAGCTATCCATGTCTTTGATGGTATCCTTTGGGCTCGTATTTTTGGCAAAAAGTTTATTCTTCATAGTCACCTCCCTTCAACGATTCTCTTAACGACTCCTTAATTCTGTGCACCTTAACCCTGATGTTTGGCTCCGTTAATCCAATAATGTCGGCTATCTCCCGGTGACTAACACCCTCCATTACCAACGACATAATGGCCTTTTCGATTACCGAAAGTTGATTAAGAGAAACCTGAAGTTTGCTAAATTTTTGTTCCAGAACCAGAACCTCACCTGCCTCCTCTGGAAAGCCAAGGTTGGAAAGAACCACCGGATCGAAACCTACGGTGAATCGCATGCGCTTAAACTCCTTTCCGGCAAACCCCAACGCGGTATTAATGGCTACCCTATATATCCACGTATCAACAGTGGAATCGCCTCGGAACGAGTCAATGCTTTTCCATGCATTGATCATTATCTCCTGAAACATATCCTTTCGGTCCTCGTCGGTGGGCGCATAGTAAGAGCAAATTCGTCGAATCCGCTCCTCGTTATCCGAAATGACCTTTTTGAATGTCGTCTCCTTGTTATTCATTAACATCTATGATTCAATCTGCAAACTTAGTTATGCAACCAAGCCGCTTGTTACATTTTTTGTCTCAGTATTCCATTAAGCCGTAAGTACAGAATATAGAGCCAAGTTTAATCATCTTACCTAATCTTATTTGACTCAACGCATCAAATTAAGGCAATAGAATTGATTGGGTATAGCGGTGCGAATTTAACCAATTAGTGATTACCTTTATTGCACAATATTTGCTAATCAAGAAGCAGAATCCAGAATATGCGCATAGCCATCATCGATTTAGGCACAAACACATTTAACCTGCTCATTGCCAGTGTGGTAAACAATGGTCGATACCAAACGGAGCTGAGCAGCAAGCATCCGGTTAAGTTGGGCAAGGGTGGAATCAATAGCCAAACCATTCTCCCTGAGGCTATGGAGCGAGGCCTTGTAGCCTTTCAAACGCTTATGCATGTGATAGAGCGGAGAGCCGTGGACAAAATCTTTGCATTTGCCACCTCCGCCTTTCGAAGCGCAGCAAACGGTCATGACTTGGTTCGGCAAATTCGTGAAAAATTTGGCGTTGAAGTTGAGATAATATCCGGTGAACGCGAAGCTGAGCTGATATATCGTGGTGTTTCACAAGTGGTGGATCTTTCTACCGAAAAGCACCTCATTATGGATATTGGTGGCGGCAGCAATGAACTTATCATAGCCAATAAAAACGAAATATTCTTCAAGCAAAGTTTTCCGTTGGGCATGTCGCGACTGCTGGAGCAATTTACCCCCTCCGACCCAATTACACCTACCGAGGTTGGCCAGATAGAAGACTATCTGGAGATGGAACTGCGAATACTTTTTGATGCTGCTGCTATTCACAAACCACAAGTATTGGTTGGCTCTTCTGGCTCATTCGATACTTACCGTGCGGTACTTTCTAATGGTAACGACCGCTGCATTCCTCCATCGCAACCCATCGACATGAACGCTTATCTGCAACTTCACCAAAGGCTTCTTACATCAACCACAAAGGAACGAATGACCATGCCGGGGATGGAACCCATGCGCGTGGAGATGATTGTGGTTGCTAGCATTTTTACCCATCTTGTTATCAAAAAAACGGGCATAAGCCGCATTATACAATCGTGCTATGCGCTCAAGGAGGGTGCCATGTGGGACATTATTCACTCCAACGGCAACACTTCTTTTTAGTAACAGACAATACTAAAATAAAATTATGGCAAGAATTCTGGTTATCGACGATGAAAAAGGCATTCGCAATACGTTGAAAGATATTCTGGAGTATGAAAAGCACGAGGTAGAGGTTGCCGGAACGGGTGAAGAAGGGCTAGAATTTCTTAACAATAACAGTTTCGACCTAGTGCTGCTCGACGTTAAGATGCCGGGGCTCGATGGTATTGAGGCGTTGGAGAGCATCAGTCAAAATCATCCGGAGGTTGCTGTTATCATGATTTCCGGTCATGGCAACATCGACACTGCTGTAGAAGCCATAAAAAAGGGGGCTTTCGACTTTTTGGAAAAGCCGCTCGATCTCAACCGCATTTTAGTTACCATACGCAATGCCACCGATAGAACTAAGCTGGTTAGGGAAACTAGGATGTTGCGGAAGCAGCTATCCTCCAACTTCGAAATTATTGGCAAATCGGAGGCTATCAACAAGGTTAAAGAGTTTATCCAGAAGGTGGCTCCCACCGATGCTCGAGTGCTGATTACAGGTGGGAACGGAACAGGAAAAGAGTTGGTGGCACGCCAGCTTCACGCGATGAGCAGTCGTGAGTCTGGTCCATTTGTGGAAGTGAACTGTGCAGCCATTCCATCGGAGCTCATAGAAAGCGAACTCTTCGGTCACGAAAAGGGAGCCTTTACCTCAGCATTAAAGCAGCGAAAAGGAAAATTTGAGCAAGCCGATGATGGCACTATCTTCCTCGACGAAATTGGCGACATGAGCCTATCGGCACAAGCCAAGGTGCTCCGTGTATTACAGGAAAACAAAATAACAAGGGTTGGAGGTGATAAGGATATTGAGGTGAATGTGAGAGTAATTGCGGCAACCAACAAGAACCTGATCAAGGAGATTGAAGCAGGAAGCTTCCGCGAGGACCTCTACCACCGGTTGAGCGTAATTGTGATAAGAGTTCCATCGCTTGCAGAGAGAAAAGATGACATTCCAATTTTAGTAGAGCATTTCCTCACCATCCTCTGTAACGAGTTGGGCACAGCCCGAAAAGAGATTACCACCGATGCGGTGGAGGCGTTGAGCCAAAATGAATGGCGAGGCAATGTTAGGGAGTTGAAGAATGTGGTAGAGCGGCTCATAATTCTTAGTGGCAAGGAGATTACAATCGACGATGTAAAGCAATTCGCTAGCCCCATGTTTGGTTAGTCCAAGGCTGTCTAAATAGTAAAAGTGGTCAACTAGTATTATCTTTAGTCTCTAAACATTTTTCTCGATGAGAATAGAGCACGACTTTCTTGGCGATAAAAGCATACCATCCGATGCGCTCTACGGCATTCATGCAGTGAGAGCGGTGGAGAATTTTCCCGACACCACCCGATTTCATGCCGAGTGGTATAGAGCCGTGGGGCTAACCAAGTTGGCCTGCTACCTCACCTACCAAAACTTTAAGAAGGCAACCACAGAAAGTTATACTCCAGACAAAATCCCCTTTGCACTTATGGAGGACAAGGTGGTTAAAGCCCTGATTGAAGCTGCCGAAGAGGTTTCGGAGGGAAAACACTTTGACCATTTCATTGTTCCGGCCGTGCAAGGTGGAGCCGGGACGAGCATCAACATGAACGTAAACGAAATTATTGCCAACCTCGCCTTGATTAAGATGGGTGAAAAGCCCGGCAAATACGACCTTTGCGATCCCATTGAACAGGCAAACATATTCCAGAGTACTAACGACGTTATCCCAACAGCACTGAGGGTTGCCACCATTCAACTCCTCGAAAAGTTGGAGGAGGCCATCAACACACTTAGGAGCAAGATTGAGGAAAAGGAGAAGAGCAACCGTAACGCCATTCGGGTGGGCTACACCCAAATGCAAGAGGC
Source organism: Williamwhitmania sp. (assembly GCA_035529935.1). NCBI lineage: Bacteria > Pseudomonadati > Bacteroidota > Bacteroidia > Bacteroidales > Williamwhitmaniaceae > Williamwhitmania > Williamwhitmania sp. The sequence goes on from DATKVT010000106.1 coordinate 15,807, forward strand.
GGTTCCATCGTCGTTTGGGCTACTATTTAGCAGCTATGCCGACGCCCTTTCGCGCGACTGGTGGCGGGTGTCCAAATGCTTTGAGCGTATTAAAGTAGTGAATCTTGGTGGCGGAGCCATTGGTACTGGCATGGGTGCGCCGCGCTACTTCATTATGGAGGTGGTGCCAGCGCTGCAAAAACTAACCGGCCTTCCCATTACCCGTAGCGAAAATCGTATGGAGGCCACAGCCAACCTCGACACCTTTGTGGAGATTCACGCCACGCTGAAAGCTCACGCCGTTAACTTAGAAAAGATGGTGGGCGACCTGCGCCTCCTCGCCTCCGATATTGCCTCCACCAGTGAACTCGCTATTCCAAATCGGCAGGTTGGTAGCTCCATTATGCCAGGGAAGGTGAATCCGGTAATCCCAGAATTTGTGGTAAGCGTAGCGCATAAAGTCTACGCCAACGACCAGCTGATATCATCACTCTGCGGACAGGGAGTTTTAGAGTTGAATGCCTACCTGCCTGCCATTGGTCACGCGCTGCTCGACTCGTTGAAACTGCTCATAGCCGCCAACCAAACGCTGGGCAACAACCTATGGGAACACCTGATTGTGAATGCTGAGGCGGCAGCCGAGAAACTGTTCCAAAGCCCCTCTATTACCACTGCACTCACGCCCTACATTGGCTACCACCGTGCTGCTGAACTGTCGAAGCACATGCGCAAAAAACATTGCAGCATATTTGAGGCAAACAAGGCATTGCAACTCTTCCCCGAAGAGCAAATGGCGCAGTTGCTTGCACCCGACAACCTGCTAAAGTTGGGGTTCTCTCTTAAAGAGTTAGGAGAGAGTTAATTTGTAGTGCCGAAGGCACTACAAATCACCCACTCTTAATTTTTTACCATACTGCCGAGCCTTTGGCACTCCGTATCGCGCAATTGTATTCTAAAATCACATCAAATTAGTCCCGTAAGGGACGACAGTATGGTAGAATAATAAGGCCACCAATATGGAGCTAAGTGCTGAAGGCACGACAGAGCCTAATCATAAAATTCAAACAGGTATCTATCGTCAAAATCTATCTCATACTTCTTTAGAAACTCCAAATATTCTTCTCTAAATGTTTTATTGGCATGACGATGTTCCTGATTCATAATATATTGAATCACGCCGTCTCGTTGAGAACGACTATAGGTAAATGCTGCATAACCAGTCTGCCAAGAAAATTTTCCCGGCATAAAATGATTCTCATTCATCCATTTTGACGAACTGGCCTTAATTATCTGAATAACGTGTGCAAGGGAGGCAGTAGGTGGTAACTCAAAAAAAATATGTAAATGATCTACAAATCCATTTACTGCCAGAGGAAACATTTCATTACTCTTGATGATACCACTCACATATCGATTGAGTCTTTGACGAATGTCAGCAGTTAGAATGTTTTCACGCCCATTTGTTGCAAAAATGCAGTGGACATTTATTTGAGTATAGGTGACTGACATCTTTATTAATGTTTTATTGACATACTAGAATATCTAAGATGCATAAATTTACAATATTGGGCCTATCAATACAAATGTGTCGTGCCTTCGGCACTTCAAATTTACACCCTCGCAATTTTCTACCATACTTTCGTGCCTTCGGCACTCCGTATCGCGTAAATGAATTCAAAAAACACATCAAATTAGTCCTGCTAGGGGCGACCGTTTGGTTGAATAATCAATCCAACAGAATGCTAAGGCTACCTAGCCAAACATCAAAAAACTTGACTCAATTGGTAAAAAGGCACCACCAAAACTCATCAACATAATTGTAATTTTAACGCTTACCTTAATTAAAATGCCTCCTTTTTGCGACAACTCCAACAACTGCTATCTTTACAAAAAATTTCCAATGGCAAAGGGCAAAGAATCGTTTCCTCATATTGGCATTTACGGCAGAAGAAACTCGGGTAAGAGCACAACCATCAACTTTTTGGCAGGTCAGGATGTGGCCATCGTTTCCGACGTGGCTGGCACCACCACCGACCCGGTAAAGAAGTCGTTTGAGATTACTGGTTTTGGACCCGTCGTGCTGATTGATACCGCCGGCATTGATGATGAGGGCGAGTTGGGACGGCTAAGGATTGAGAAAACTTTGGAGTCTATTAAGTCAGCGGACCTTGCCTTGCTTGTTGTCACCAGCAACAACATTAATGGTAGCGAGGAGATGCTGATAGAGGAGTTTGCCAAGACAGACACCCCTTTTATTGTTGTCCACAACCAGAGCGACCGTAGACCGCTTCTTCCCGAATTCTCCACTACTATAGCTGACCGTTACCACGTTCCAGTGGTAGCCATCAGTGCGCTAAAAAAGGAGGGGTTAGAGCCGCTGCTAAAAGTTGTTAAGGAAACTATTCCAGAGTATAGTTTCAAGGCGCCATCTCTCCTTGGAGACCTTGTTGGCTACGGCGATGTGGTGTTGCTCATAACCCCCATCGACGTGGAGGCACCAGCAGGAAGGCTCATTCTGCCACAAGTGCAAGCAATACGGGACGTGCTCGACAACGATGCCGTCGCCATTGTTCTTAAGGAGCGGGAGGTAGATGGATTTCTAAGAAAAACTGGCATCAAGCCAGCGCTGGCAGTCACCGATAGCCAAATCTTCAACAAGGCCGACGCGGCAATTCCACGCGATATTCCGCTCACCAGCTTCAGCACGCTGCTGGCGCGCTTCAAGGGCGACTTTGAGAGTTACCTCAAAGGCACACCCAAAATTGCAACGCTCAAGGATGGTGATAAAATTCTAATTTTAGAGAGCTGCACCCATCACGTCTCCTGCGACGATATTGGCCGGGTGAAAATTCCCCGCTGGATTAGCCAATTCACCGGCAAGAAGCTAACGTTTGAAGTGGTAACCGGGCTGGATAAACTGCCCACCGACATTAAGGATTATGCGTTGGTAATACAGTGCGGAGGCTGCGTAATTACTCGTAAGCAGCTGATGAACCGGCTTCGTCCCGCCGTTCAGGCTGGCGTTCCGGTAACCAACTACGGCATGGCCATTGCCTACGTTCAAGGAATTTACAACCGGGCTATTGCACCATTCACTAACCAGCAATCCGACCCTAGAGAATACCTGTAGCCGCGGTTGTTTAATTCTTTACAACGCGGAAGGTTATGCGGTTACCATTCTCTTGAATAATCCCAGAATAGATACCCTTTGCCCATCCTCTGGTGGATACATGCTGTTTCTCCCCAGAAAGTGTTGAATGGTAAACCACTCTTCCCGCAAGGTCGAATATTGAGATGGAAGCACCAACAAGGTCTGGTGTTACCTCAACCACAACAAAGTCACCGGCAGGATTAGGATGTATTCGAACTTTTGAAGCAACATCCAACTCCTTCACTGAAACAGGACTACCGTTTTGAACCATCAGCAATTCACCATTAGGATCAAGCGTAACTGAAGTTGGCTCCCCCGAAACAGGAATGGTAAATTCCTGTCCATTTTGAGTCCACACCACCGTTGTATCACGCACCCCTCCGCTGAAAGCAATGCGCACATCCATGCTCATCCTAAAAAATGGAACCGAAATGTCACTGGTGATCTGGTTCAACTTTAAAGTAACCATGCCAGTATTATAGTGATATGTAGACGAAACGGTAGGAAACCCCTTGCCATAGTACCACTGGTTAAAAAACCAAGAGTAGTCCTTTTCGGTAAAACTATTGAGCACGGTCAGAAAATCAGCGCCGGTTGCCGTTCCATGTCCATATTGTGTCAAAAATTGTCTGAGCATTCCAAAAAATTCCGTATCGTTGCCCAACTCCTTACGAAGCATGTGTATAATGGCTGCTCCCTTTTTGTAGGAGAGGTAGTAATCGAAAATCCTATTTTCATTGGTAGCATCACTCGCTGGAACGTATACGCTGCCATGCGGTTCCATCAAGGCCATTGAAAATGCGCTGCTCATCCAAGCCGCAGCAGAAGATGTTTGCCCGCTAAACTCCAAATAGAGGTATTCGGAATAGGAGGCAAAGCCCTCGTTTATCCAAATGTCCTCCCAATCGGCACAGGTAACATAGTCGCCAAACCATTGGTGCGCCAATTCGTGCGAAATCAAATCGGTAGTGAAAGTGCTCAATGTTGTAAGCGTTTGATGCTCCATACCACCACCGATGGGCGCCATTACATGCCCATACTTTTCGGTGCTAAACGGATAAGGAGTGTAAAGTTGGGAGAAGACTTCAATCATATTAGGTGTGTCATCAAGAACCGCTTGGTATGTGCTTAGACACCCCGATGTATTGTAAATGAAATTCTGAATTGGTACTGTTTTACCAGAAACCAAGACACTATTGTCATACTCCTGATAGTTACTTATTGTCATGGCCAGCAGGTAGTAATCGATTGGATAATGAGTAATCCACTCATATCGAACCGTGCCATTCCCCATGTCGGTTATCTTGGTAAGCAGTCCATTGGAAGCCGCCTTAAGAGTCGAAGGCACGGTTAAGAAAACGTAGGCCGAATCAGCCTTGTCGGTTAAAACCTGCTTCACCGGAAACCACTCGTAGGCATGAAACGATTCGGAGAGAGTCCATAGTATGGTTTGGTTCCAGTTGTAATCCTTGGTGCTCTGAATACCGGCCATTCCCACTGGTGTTCCCGAATAGTTGACATGTACCATCGCCATTTCATTCAAGCCAATAGGTGTAGCTGGAGTAATCTGCAATTCATTGGATTGATGGGTGAAAGTTGCATCAACGCCATTCACCTGCACCAATGATACGGTAAGCTGATTGAGCAATTGAAAAACAATTGTTGAAAGGTTGCTTACGTTACTTTCAACTTTAATTTCTGTAAACCCGGCAATGGTGGTGCTTGTATTGGTAGCACTAAGGTCGATGTGGTAAAACTTTACATCATAGTTGGCCATATCGGCAAGCTGGCGCGTCGTTGGACGAAGCCCGGGAGTTACAAAAGTTGGTATCTTTTCTTGAGCAAACAAATGGCTCGAAAAAAGAGACAAAAAAAGCAATGCGGTTACCAATAATCTTGACCTTTTCATTTTGCATGGTGTTGAAAAAACTTACGACAAGTTATGAAATATTTTTCCACCACAGAACACCATGGTTTGTGGAATAAAAAAGGCAGATAACTGATTAGGGTATTAGGTTTTTAGGAATAAGGAGCTACTAGTAAACCTCCACCTCAAAAAGCTTTGGCCAATACTTACCTGTGATATACATGCGATGTGTTGTTGAGTCGTAAGCAATGCCATTAAGCACATCGGTATTCTCCTTCCTGTCGGATGGTTTCAGTAGATTGCTGAAGAACACATCGGCTACCACCTGCCCAGTTTTAGGATCGATTTTAACGATGCGGTCGGTCATATACACGTTAGCCCAAATATAGCCGTCGATATACTCCAACTCGTTGAGATTATGAACAGGTCCCTCGTTATCGTAAACCTGAATTCTGCTTTTTTCAGTGAAGTATTCAGGATCCATGTAATAAAGAATGTTTGACCCATCACTCATCACCAGCTGGTTACCAATGGTGGTAATGCCCCAACCCTCGGTAGGGTAACTAAATCGATTAATCAGCTTAAAGGTGTTCAAATCGTAAACAAAGCACACATTGGAACGCCATGTTAGCTCATAAATCTTATCACCAAGGATGGTTATCCCTTCGCCAAACATATCGGCTGGAATAAAAACCTGCCGCAGCACCTTGCCCGTGGTAATTTGAACCTGTCGAAGATTACTCTCACCCAGCTGTCCAGTTCCCTCCAAAAAATCGCCTTTGTAAACGAGCAATCCTTGAGTGTAGGCGCCAATATCGTGAGGGTAAATATGCTTTATGCGAAAATTCAGTCGAATAGGTTTTTCCTTTGGCAGCACCTTTAGGGTAACCGATTGTGAATTGACCTCCTTGCCAGAATAGGCCACAACGCGAAGTTGCCTAATTCCCATTTTTGCATTCTGGGTATTCCACGTAGCATCGTTCTTCGAAAATTTTGCCAATAATAAAGCGCCGTCAAATAATCTTGCCGAGTCGATCGGATATTTCTCCGACTTAGGAGCAATAGTAAACGGAACGACTTCTCCTGCCCTTACCACCGACCCATCGGAGGGGTTAGAAACAGAAAACAGTTTCACCTCACTTGCCGCCTCTGAAGAGGTGGGGCTTGTGGTTTTTTCGCTAGTGTTGCCACAACCCATGAATGCCATTAACAACATGGTTGTGAATGCCTGAATCAACATTCTATTCATTGTTCTATCTTCTAAATATGTTCCAAAAACTTTTACTTCTTCTTTTAAGAGCACGCCTTTCCTGCTGAGGATCAATCGCAGTTTCTTCGGGGCAAAGCATCTCCCATACCCTTCTCCAGCCGGGAAATCCCCCAAGATTCTTATCGTCAATGTATATATCGGCATCGATCTTTCTCGATACAGTTACATCGAGAACCTCCTCGGCATAGTTATTATTCACTGCATAAAATTCTACTCCATGCTGCCGACAAAATTCTACCGCCTCTTCCAGCTGCTTCCCAGTTCTGTATGTCCAAAGAATCAACAGAAATCCCCTACGCTGCAGCAACTTCATTGTTTCAAATGCAAAAAGCATCTCCTGGCCAATGGCCGGATAAGCATTCTCAACAATTGTTCCGTCAAAATCGACTGCAACTTTTACCATATTGTCTCTAAAATGAATTGCCCAAATTTAAGCGATTAAAGCTATAGGTTATCGAAAAGATGTTAGAATACTGACCAACGCCCACACTTCCAATGTTGGTAAGGGCATAGTCGAGCGTCCAGCCGTGCCATCTCACACCCATTCCTAGGTTTGGCTGAAAGGTATAGCTCTTTTTTCCGCCAAAATCCTGCTCCTCCTGAATATTGTTAATGCCCATGCGAAGAAAGACTAGCTGGTTGTAACCAACCTCTAGCCCAACCTTGGGATCAATGCTAATTGGATTCGAGGAGATGAGCGTGTGGCGTCTCCCATCGAATGTAACGTCGAGATTAACTTCGGCCAACGCCGTAACTTTGCCGGCCACCTTAACCAATCGCGAAACACCCGTCACCAGCCTTGGCAGGGTGAGCTCCACATTTTGTGAGGGAGCCACATTAAAGACTGAATCCCCAACAGCAATTTCAAGATTGGAGGAGTTGAAAGTCCAGTAGGTAAAGGTGGTGGTAACATCCTTCAAGTTGGCTCCGACCACCCATCCGTTGAACGATTTTTTTGCGGCAAGGTCAACGCCAAAACCATAGCCGGCAGCAAACTGGCCCACATGCCGGTAAATTATTTTTGCACTTCCGCCCACGTCCAAGCCCAACGAAGCAAGCCGCTTTCCATAGCTCAGCATAAATGCATTATCGGAGGTTGAGAAGAGGGAAATGCGGTTGTAGTCGAGGTTTCCATCCTTATCGATAAGGTTGGTAGTATTTAAAATATCGTCAACACCAAGGCGAATGAAGCTCAATCCAAAACCAGAAACAGAGTCGACCCTATATGTAAACCCTGCATAGTCGAAGCTGGCAATTCCAGCAAAGTATTCGGCATGCATGGCACCCACAGTATACTTTTGAGGTGAAGTAGCCAAAACCGCAGGATTCCAGTAAACACCAAATGCGCCACCATCGGAAGTTAACACGGCTGTCCCCATGCCCAGTGCGCGCGCCCCTACACCAATCTGTAGAAAATCGTTACTATACTTAGGAGCCGTTTGTGCAAAAGCGTTTGAAAACCCTAACAAAACAAGCAAAATGGCAATAGCGGTTTTAAGCCTCATGAGGTGTAAATTCGGGGAATAAACTTATACAAATGGACGGTTTTATCCAAACTACAATAAATAACTTAACTTTACCACACTTATTGCATAACATTCCTTTATATCATGAGCATTACACGTCACATTCCTAATGCGATAACCTCGCTGAACCTTTTCTCTGGGTGTATTGCCATTACCATGGCATTCAACGGCAACTTTGATATGGCTGCCGCCTTTATTCTACTAGCTGCTGTTTTCGATTTTTTCGATGGCATGACTGCTCGACTTTTAAAGGCATACTCCGACATTGGAAAAGAGCTCGACTCGCTCGCCGATATGGTAAGCTTTGGTGTAGCTCCATCGGTAATATTTTTTAAACTGATGCAGCTGGGATTTTCCGGAACCCAAGGCATCATTGCCGACTACACTCCTTACCTCGCATTTGTTATTGCTGTTTTTTCGGCACTTCGACTGGCCAAATTCAATATTGATACTCGCCAAACAACCTCATTCATTGGATTGCCTACACCAGCTAATGCACTTTTTCTTCTCTCCTTTGGATTGCTTTATACAAGCAACATGGGCCTGAAATCGATAGTGTTGAATCCATACATTTTGTTGGTAGTGGCGATTGTATTCTCGCTACTGCTTGTTGCCGAAATTCCCATGTTTGCTCTGAAAATAAAGAGCATGAAATGGAAAGGAAACGAGGTTCGCTACATTTTCTTGGGACTATCAGCCGTGATTATAGTGCTACTTCACGAAATGGCACTGCTGGGCATAATACCTCTCTACATCCTTATGTCGCTCATTACCCAGAGAAAGTAAATTGCTTAACAAGGAAATTTCTTCTCGCTGCTACTAGTTCTTATTACTGCTTCCTGACGAAGTATGGATTCCTTGTGCACCATCTCAAGCAGGCCTTTCACAAAGCTGGGACTCAAAGCAAGTGGTTCAGCTTGTTCCAACCAATCTCGAAGCATCTTTTCGAAACGGCTAACCTGCAAAATGGTAACATTTTGCTGCTGCTTAAACCGTCCAATTTCCTCGGCAATTTTCATCCGCTGAGCAAGTAATTCCAACACCTGCCCGTCGATGGAGTCTATTCGCTGCCGAAGTGTTTCAATACACCGCGAAAAGTCGCTATCCGCCGTTGTGCTAGTTGGAAACGACATTGTCGTAAGCGCCTCTTGTAGCTGCTGTGGCGTAAGTTGCTGACGGGCATCGCTTAGCGCCGCAGGAGGGTTAATGTGGGTTTCTATCATCAGCCCATCCATGTCGAGGTCGAGGGCTTGCTGGGCAATACCCTGCACCAACTCCCACTTACCAGAAATATGGCTAGGGTCGCAAATAAGCGGTAGATTGGGAAAAAGACGCTTAAGCTCGATGGGGACTTCCCACCTTGGTATATTTCGAAGACCACGTTTTTCGAATGGGTAAAATCCACGATGGATGGCTGCCAGCTTACGGCATCCCTCCTTGTTGAGCCTTTCCAGTGCACCAATCCAAAGTTCAATATCGGGGTTAATTGGATTTTTAACCAGCACCGGTACATCCACTCGGCCAAGCGCAGCCGCCAACTCCTGAATGGAGAAAGGATTTGAAACGGTGCGCGCTCCCACCCAGAGAACGTCGATTCCCCGCTTCATTGCAGCCTCAACATGGGCAGGGGTTGCCACCTCAACAGCCATTTTGAGTCCAGTTTTCTCCTTTGCTTCGGCAAGCCACTCCAGCGCTTGCAAGCCCATTCCTTCAAATGTTCCAGGTCTAGTGCGAGGCTTCCACACACCAGCACGATAAATGGAAACGCTAGGAATAAGGGCAATCGCTTCTGCAGTGGCCATTACCTGCTCCCGCGTTTCAGCGCTGCATGGTCCTGCAATGATTATTGGCCGGCCAAACTCCTCACCAAACCATTCGTTGGTTGAAACAATATCGAGCATTAATTTTTTCTTCAAAGTTATAAATTACCACAAAACATATAAAACGAAATGGGGCTGCTAACCATTTCAGCAAATAGTTGCAGCCCCGAGAGTAAATTCAAGAAACCTATTCTTCAGGTTTAGCCTTTTCGAGTTCTTCAAATTTCTCGATGGCCCACACTATCACTCGGTATGAAACATAAATCAGCACCGGCCAACTTACCAAACCCAATATTTCAGTTAGATATTTCATCAGTGTAATTTTTAAATTTTCAAGTTCCGACTCACCTTACGTAAATAAGGTTGGTTACCAATAGGATTAATAAACATGAATATCTTCATTCATCTCGGCAGCATCAATCTTTTTATTATTGATGGCTCGCCAAACATAAAAGATATAGAGCACAACAAATGGAACCAGCAGCGACACTATGCTCATGGCCGTTAGGGTAAACTTACTCGAGGAGCTATTGTAAATGGTAAGCGAACTCTGCAAGTCGAAAGTAGAAGGATAGTAGGCTGTATTGTTGTAGCCCACGGTAAGGAAAAGTGCCAACACTGTTAGCACCACACCGGGTCCCGCAAACCAAATTCCCTTGGTGCTGCGCTTCAAAAGTGATGAACCAATACCCCAAAGCACCAGCACAACGCCAACAAGCAAAACTCCAAGCACCGCTGGCATCGCCATTAGGTTATGGAAATACTTGTAGTCTTCCATAAACACCTTCCCATTGGACGGATTAACGGCAAATCCCTGCGAAAGCAATACAGAAATCAGGAAGTAGAGAAAGAAAACAAGAAACGGTATTGCGTTGTATAGTAGCTGTTTTTTCGATCGAGCAAAAATATTCTCCTCATCAATATTGTTCATAAAGTAAAGTGTAGCAAGCACTCTAGAGAGGAAAAAGACGGCCAAACCAAGAGCAACATTCTGAACATTCAGCACCGCTTCTAGCCCGTGGAAAGGGGCTTCCCATGCAGAGATGGTAGGATGAGCAAGGTTAGTGAGGTTATCCTTGGCAACCGAAAAGGCCGATCCGGAGAAAAAAGTCCCCACAGCAGTTCCCAGCAAAATTGTCCCCAGCAATCCATTCAGAAACAGGAATATCTCAAAAGTTTTTGCCCCAAGGAAATTGCTTGGTTTGGAGCGGAACTCGTACGATACTGCCTGAATAACAAAGGCTAGAAGAATGGCCATCCACACCCAGTAAGCTCCACCAAAGCTGGTAGAGTAGAACAGTGGAAAGGATGCAAAGAAGGCACCACCAAATGTCACTAGCGTTGTAAAGGTAAATTCCCATTTACGGCCTAAGGAGTTAACCAACATTCGTCGTTCATCCTCGTTCTTGGCCACCGTGTAAATAAGGGTTTGGCCCCCCTGCACAAAAAGCAAAAACACCAAAAGGGCAGCAAGCAGTGATACAATGAACCACCAGTATTGCTGCAACAGCATGTAGGTTGTGTCTACCATTTTAATGTCCTCCCTCTTTAGTTCCTATTTTGATTTGCTTGAACATAATCTTTAGCTCCGCAATAAGCAGCAAGGTAAAGAGGAGGCCAAACAGCCAGAAAGTAATTTGAACTGCGCTAGCATCGATGCGCGAAACAGCGGCAACTGTTGGCAGCAAATTCTGAATTACCCATGGTTGACGTCCTACCTCGGCCACTATCCATCCAGCCTGCGATGCAATGTAGGCCAAGGGCACCGAAATAATTAAAAGTCGGAGCATCCAGCGCTGTTTTTGCAACCGCTGCTTAAATACTAACCAAAGCACAACGGCAAAAAGGATAATGAAGTAGAAACCCAAGACCACCATAATGTGGAAGCTATAAAAGGTAAGTGGAACGTTAGGTATTATACTAGAAGGATCGTTAAGGTAGCCGTAACCAAAGTATTGAAAGTTTTGCTCAAGCACCATTTTGCTGAAATTCATCAACTCCTTATTCCCATCCTGCTTGGCTTTGCGGTAATCGGCCAGCGCTTGAATAGCTACTCTTCCACGGCTTATTTTTTGCTGCGCCGAAAGGGAAATTTGAGCATTGCCGTCGGCATCAACGTAGGTATAACCATTTACCACATCCTTAACACCGGGGACAAATGCATTTACATCGCGGTAGCTAAGCATCGAAAGCAGCTTAGGTATTTCAATCTTAAATGCAAATGCACTCGTGCTATCGTCGTATTTTTTCCCAGGATTAAGTATGCCAAAGGCAACAAGACCAGCGTTGGTCTTGCCAGTGTATAAACCCTCCATGGCCGCCAGCTTCATCGGCTGCTTTTGCGCAACCTGGTAGGCCGAACCATCACCTGTAAAAGCGAGGAAGAGTGAGCTAAGCAAACCAAAAACACCAGCAACTACGATACTCCGTTTGGCCATAAGAATCTCTCGCCCTTTAAGCAGGTACCAAGCACTTACTCCCAAAACAAAAAGCGAAGCAAGGACGTAACCCGAGGTTATGGTGTGCATGAACTTATTAATGGCCACCGGCGAAAAAAGAACATCCCAAAAATTCACCATCTCATTTCTAGCCGTGTCGGGGTTAAAGGCCATTCCGGCAGGATATTGCATCCAGGCATTGGCTACCAATATCCAAAGTGCAGAAAGGTTAGCACCAATGGCAGTAAGCCAGCTGGAGGCAAGGTGAAACTTCTTACTCACCTTATTCCACCCAAAAAACATAACTGCAATAAAGGTAGACTCCAGAAAGAAGGCCATTATTCCTTCGATGGCCAATGGAGCTCCAAAGATGTCGCCCACAAACCAGGAGTAGTTGGACCAGTTGGTACCAAACTCAAACTCCAGAATAATTCCAGTAGCAACTCCAATGGCAAAGTTGATACCAAAAAGAGTCATCCAGAACTTGGTGGCTTTCTTCCACTCTTCGCTGCCAGTTCTCACGTAAAGAGTCTCCATAATGGCGACAATAAACGCGAGTCCAAGCGTAAGCGGGACAAAAATCCAGTGATAGATTGCCGTCAGCGCAAACTGTGCTCTGGACCAGTCAACAACCGATAGGTCAATGTTTCCAATCATAGCTTAAGCTTATTTAGGGTTTGTTAATTGTTCTATCACATGGTCACTGCGTTCCTTGTCGGTTTTGAAGTTCTTCTGAAGAATATTGGGAAAGAAGAAGAGCTTTAAAACGACAAACATTATAAACAGTTTGATAATAATTAATGCCCATAGCGTCTTACCGAGAGTCATGCTTTTGAAGCCCTCGTAGTAAAACATAAACACCCGATACAACCAACTTTTTTTCTTCATAGGTTCCAACCAAATTTAGGATAAAATTGCTTAGGTCGATAAA
>DATKVT010000107.1 GCA_035529935.1 Williamwhitmania sp.
TCATCCGGATGAGGCACTTCAGCGAAAAGTTGTGAGAATTGCCGCTGCGTGTGAGTCTATTGTTGTAATGACTCACAATTCGGCAGAAATACTTATGAACGATTACGGTGTTGCACCTCAAAAAATTGTAGTTATTGCCCATGGAACGCACCTAGTTCCTCACTTAAGCGCTAAATCGTTAAAGACGAAGTACGGACTCAAGGGCCGAAAGGTACTCACAACCTTTGGGCTGCTTAGCTCAGGAAAAAGCCTCGAAACAACCTTGGAAGCACTGCCAGCCATTATTAAGCAGAGCCCCGAGGTGATATTTCTGATAATTGGGAAAACGCATCCAGAGGTTGTAAAGGCCGAAGGTGAGAGGTATCGGCAAATGCTGGAAGCAAAAGTAAAGCATGACTCACTTCAGGAACATGTAAAGTTCATAAACAGCTATTTAGCACTACCCGAATTACTGGAGTACCTTCAGCTTACCGATGTATACCTATTTACCACTAACGATCCTAATCAGGCAGTAAGCGGAACCTTTGTTTATGCCATGAGCTGTTCATGTCCCATTATCTCTACGCCCATTCCTCATGCCAAGGAGATACTAACCCCGGATACTGGAATAATATTCGATTTTCGTAATTCCAAACAGCTGGCCGATGGGGTTATTCGGCTACTCAGCAACGAGCCTTTGCGCAGAAGTATTAGCTCCAACACGTTGCAGAAGATAGTCTCCACAGCGTGGGAGAATTCAGCCGTAGCCCATGCCATGCTTTTGGAACGAATTGCCGGCGACAAGATTACGTTGAAGTATAACCTGCCGGTAATCAGCCTTAACCACGTTAAGGAAATGACCACCAGTTTTGGCATTATTCAGTTCTCAAAAAACAATCAACCCGATATCCGCACAGGCTATACCATTGATGATAACGCCAGAGCCATGGTGGCTACCTGTATGTACCATAAGCTTAGGGGCGATGCAAAAAGCGTAGCTGAGATTCATAAATATCTCCATTTTATTAAGTATTGTCAGCAGCCTGAGGGTAACTTTTTAAACTACGTTGATAAGGACGGTAATTTTACGGAGCAAAATTTCACTACCAATCTCGACGATGCAAATGGGCGAGCCATTTGGGCACTTGGGTATTTAGTGTCGTGCAAGGATTCCCTGCCATTAGAGATGATCTCCGAGGCAACCGCCATTATGGAAAAGGCACTGAAGTACGTCGTAAGTGTGCACTCTACGCGGGCAATGGCATTTACCATTAAGGGGCTTTACTACTATCTTACCGTGGTAAAATCGCCTCAAAACATTGAACTTTTAAAAACGTTAGCCAACCGGTTGGTACAGATGTATAAATATGAATCCAGTGCAGAGTGGGCCTGGTTCGAAGGATATCTTACCTATGCCAATAGCATACTACCTGAGTCGCTGGTTTACGCATGGTTGTTGCTTCACGATGACGAGTATAAGGAGATTGCTATCTCTTCGTTTAATTTTCTTCTATCTAAAATCTTTAATGAGAATGGGATAGAGGTAATTTCCAACAAAGGTTGGCTACTAAAGGGTCAGGAGCCCGAGCGTTTTGGTGAGCAGCCCATTGATGTGGCTTATACCGTAATGACGCTGAGCAGATTCTATGATGTTTTTATGGACAAAAGCTACCTCCAAAAAACGGAGACGGCCTTTAGCTGGTTCTTGGGCAACAACCGCCTTCATCAGATTATTTATAACCCAAGTACCGGTGGCTGCTACGATGGTCTTGAGGAGATGCATGTGAACCTAAACCAAGGTGCTGAATCAACGGTAAGCTACCTTATGGCACGGCTAACCATGGAGAACTACCACTTACAACCGCCAACCGCAAAGGCGAAAGGCACACTTAAAGCATAATTTGAACTCGAACCTCATTACAATTGATCCTATGAAAACATTCAAGAGTGACTTGTCAAATAACGAATTCCCGATTTCGGAGCGAGTATCTGGCCGGACGTTAAGGTCATCGTTATTGGGCTTGATTCAAAAGGAGTATCCTCAGTTTATCAGTGATAGCTTTTTGTCGAGGAGCGAGCTGGATCACTACCGCGAGGCCTACATTGAGCACTTCCTCAAGAATCAGGTTGGCAAAATTTCCAAGCTCGAAAAGACGGTAATGACCTCCTTAATGAAAAACACCACATTAACGGACAAGATAGATGCCGAGGATAACGAGGCCATAACCTTTGGGCAAAGAATTGCCGACAAGGTTGCCATTTTTGGTGGGAGCTGGACCTTCATTATTTCGTTTGGGCTATTTCTACTGGTTTGGATCTCCATAAATATATTGTGGCTCGCCAACAGGGCTATCGACCCCTACCCGTTCATCCTTTTAAACCTTATTTTGTCGAGTCTGGCTGCCATACAAGCACCCGTAATTATGATGAGCCAAAATAGGCAGGAGGAGAAGGATCGAGAGCGAGGGAAAAAGGATTACATGATTAACCTTAAGTCGGAGTTGGAAATTAGGATGCTGCATGAGAAAATTGATCACCTGATTGTCAACCAGCAGCAGGATATTTTGGAGGTGCATAAGGTGCAAATCGAGATGATGAACGATATCCTTAAGCGCATTGGCAGGGGATAAATGGCTAGCGCAACACAGGGATAGTAGCTTAACTTAATGTTTATGCATAGCGCTTTACTGGTTTCTTTTATTTTCCTATAAACCATCAAAACTTCATTGTGATGAATAGTACAGAAGGATTTACTCGCCGGAGCATTGGAAAGATTAAGCAGCTCATTAGATCTCAACTAAAAAATGAAGATTTATTTGGCCACCATAATTTTATGCTAGAACAGGATATCGTACTCCAAAAACTCAAAGAGCAGCTGACTGTTCTTCAAAGTATTTCCGAATCTGTAAACGGTCCATTTTTTTCAATTGATAAGGCTTTTAAGTATACCTCCTTTAACAAAGCGCATGCCTCGGCAATGAAATCATTGTATAATGTCACTATTGAACTTGAACATGGTATATTGGATTATGTAACAAAGGAAGAGGACCGTGAAAGGACTATTCTGAACCTAACAAGAGCCTTAAATGGGGAGCATTTAATCGAAGAATCATTTATTGGAGAATTACAATCAAGCCGTACCTATTCAGAGTTAACACACAAACCAATTTACGACGATAACCAACGGTTAATTGGAGTTTCGGTGATGAATAGAGATGTTACCAAACGTAAGCGTGCCGATGATAAGTTGCACGCCTCCGAAGTACGTTATCGACGCCTCTTTGAAGCAGCACAGGACGGCATCTTAATTCTTGATGCCATAAGCGGAGAGATTGTTGATGTAAATCCGTTCATTACAAATATGCTCAAGTATAGTCACCAAGAATTATTGGGCAAGGAGCTTTGGGAAATAGGTGCGTTCAAAAATATTGTTGCTTCAAAGGAGGGTTTTGTTGAATTGCAAAAAGAGGAGTATATCCGTTTTGAAGATATGCCACTGGAGACAAAGGCTGGAAAGTTAATAAGCGTTGAATTTATTAGTAATGTTTACCTAGCCGATAATAAGAAGGTTATTCAGTGCAATATTCGCAATATTTCTGAACGCAAGTTAGCCGAGGAACAGCTGTTAATTGCCAAAAATAGGGCTGAAGAGAGTGACCGTTTAAAAATTGCTTTTCTGCACAACATTTCGCATGAAATCCGAACCCCCATGAACGCCATTGTTGGCTTTGCAGGGTTTCTTGATGACCCCAATTTACTTCCCGAAAAGCGTAAGCAGTACACCGATATTATTATACAAAGTAGCGATCATCTACTTTCCATCATCTCCGATATAGTTAGCATTGCATCTATTGAGGCAGGGCAGGAGAATATTTTGGAAGATGAAGTCAACATCAACTTAGTTGGCAAGTTTATCCAAGATCAATTCTGCCTTAAATCCGCAAACCCGAATGTTGCTCTTCGGTTCCAAGCTTCCCTAGCTGACGATAAAGCAACTATAGTAACAGATGCAACCAAATTTAAACAAATACTGACCAATCTTGTGGGCAATGCGCTCAAATTCACCAACCAGGGTCATGTGAATTTTGGATATAAGTTAAATGAGAACCAGCTGGAATTTTATGTGGAAGATTCCGGAATAGGGATTTCTCCAGATATGTATGAGGAGATATTTAAACGCTTTCGTCAGGTTGAAACCGACTCAGCCCGAAAATATGGTGGTTCAGGGTTGGGGCTCTCCTTATCAAAAGCTTATGTGGAGATGCTCGGTGGTAAAATTTGGTTAGTTTCCGAGATGGATAAAGGCAGCGTGTTCTATTTCACCCTTCCATACGAGCAGGAAAAGTTGAACGATTTATCTGATGATCTATCGGCTAAATCCCTAGCTTTTGAGTTGAAAAAGCCAGTAACCCTATTAATTGCAGAGGATGAGGATTCTAACTTCATGCTGATTGAAGAATTTTTATCCGAACAGATGATAACCATTATCCGCGTAATAAATGGCACTGATGCCGTTGCCCTTTGCAAGTCAAATTCGAATATTGATATGGTGCTGATGGACATAAAGATGCCAGAGATGGATGGTTTCGAGGCCACAAACCAGATTAAAAGGTTTAGGCCCAATTTGCCCATAATTGCTCAAACAGCTTATGCTGGCGATGTGGACAAAAACAGAGCATTGGCCTACGGCTGTTCCGATTATATCTGCAAGCCATATAAAAAGGAGATGTTACTTGCTAAGGTTTATGAGTTTCTGCCAAAATAAATTCAGCTATTCCTCGGTACTCAACCTCACAGGTTTGCTATTGATGATTTCCATACTTCGCTGTAGCTTCCTTAGCAAAAAGGAGCTGGCACCTGCCTCGAGGCAAGGTTTCTTTGAAAATTGGCTACCGATTGGAGTTGTGCATACTCCTTAGGTAAGGTGAGTTGTATATTGAGCCAAGCCACGTTAAAGTTCTGGGAATGAATTGCTTGAAAAGCAAATCTTGCCGATCTATTTTTTTATTTGTGTAAAGTGGGTCGTCTTAGCTAAGTCAGTTCAAGCCGAATAATGCTTTTATTTACCATATCTCGTTGCCGTTGTTTCACACGATTCCCATATTTTTCTATATTTACTGATTGACGTTTGGTTGCTTATTCGGTATTAACAATGGCGAGGAAACTTATTAATCTTTTATTCTTCTTATTGTTATCTCATTCCCTAAGTGCGGAATATAGAACCAACGTCCATTCAATTTCACGCAGAGAAGGTCTTTCGAACAGTGCCGTGAACACAATTGTGAAGGATTCGGAGGGCTATATTTGGTTTGGAACATGGAACGGCCTTAACCGGTATGATGGGAGTAATATTGTTACCTACTTACCCGGAAGCAACTCGAATTCCATCCACAACCATGTTATCCGCGAATTATTCCCAACTGCAGCCGGCCCCATTTGGATGCTTACCAACAAGGGCATAGGGCTGTATGACAATATTCATGATCGTTTTTCCTCCTTTTTTGCCAAGGAGTCGGAGCAGATGAACTATGAGAACGATATTGCAATCTGTTACTCAGATAGCTACGGTACTCTTGTCTCAATATTGGGCCGTGGCATTTTTCGATTCGATAGCACGACAAATCAATTCAGTAAAATTGTATTCGATAAAGCGTCACAAAATGCTGCATTAAGTATTCAGCGGATATATTTTGTTGAAAACCAAGCATACTGCATCACCGTAAAGGGTCAGCTGATGAAGATTTTTGGCCATCGGCTTGAAGCAATTATGCAACTCCCCATAACTGGTGCAATATTGTCGTCAATTGCAGTCACCGTCAATGGTTGTCCTTATATGCTGATCACTCAACGCGCAAGGGCTGCCCTCTTGGTTAACCTTAATAAGAAAGTAGTTCAACCGCTTAGAATTCCTAACGATGTAATTACAGCAGTTGCCCATTCTAACGAAAAAGAGAAAATTTGGGTAGGTACCGAAAAGGGTAAAATTTACAGTTTAAATCTGCTGACTGGCATTTTTACTGCGTATAACATCCTATTAAATCAGTTTATTCACAGTCCAATTGCTACCCGAATTTTAAGCATTTATGAGACTGATTCGGATATTTTGTGGATTGGAACCGATGGTAACGGTGTGTATACTTTAAAGCTTACAGAATTTCCAAATACGAGCTTATCGTCAAATCAGCTGGCTTACCCAATTGTTAGAAGCATACTGGTGACAAAGAAAAACGACGTTTTTATAGGTACGAAGGGTGGGGGGATTGATGTGTTTGATGCCAATGGAAAGCATATCCGGGAAATTTCGGTTAAGGATGGCTTGAGCAATAATTCCGTACTTTCGTTCCATGAGCACGATGATGGGTCAATTTGGGTTGGCACCGATGGTGAGGGCGTGGACATTATATCACCTGATTACAAGACTATTAAAAATTTTCCACGCGATTTTAAGTGCTCCAACCCCTTAAATTTTGCATCCGTATACCGCATATTAGAAGACAGCGATCAAAGGATTTACCTTGGGACCAGTGGCTATGGTGTAATTAGGATAGACCTCGATAAAAAAACAGGCTTAGTGCCAATTAGCTGCGAACAGCTTATTCTTGATAAAAGTGTTGACTCACGAGACCAACAAAAGCAGATAGTTTATTCGCTTACAGAAGAAAAGCCGGGGACGATCTGGATTGGAACTAGAGGATTGGGGGTTTACCGCTACAATACAATTACCAAAAGGGTCATCGCGCAGTATTCAACTTCATCCCATCCCGCACTAATAAAAAATGATGATATTCTTTCTCTATGCAGTAGTCCTGCCGGGCAAATATGGGTGGGGAGCAGCAATGGTATTTTCAACCTAATACCAATTTCCTCCGATTCAGTGATTGTAACCAGATTAAATGCCCAGTTCGACCTCTCCAACACAAGTATCCATGCATTGCAATTTGATAATGAGAATGGTCTATGGCTAACTACCAACGAAGGGCTTTCATTAATTGATAGCAGCAGAAAAAATGTATGGAGCTTTAATACAAATGATGGGCTAATTAACTTTGAGTACAGCGATGGGGCTTCATTTTTCGATAAGAAAACAGGTAAACTATACGTTGGAGGTACCATGGGTGTGGATATTATCCAAACGGATAAGATAAAATTCACCTCATACTTTCCGCCTATCGCTATCAATAAGCTTCTTGTTCGGAATTTGCCAGTAGAAATTGGCAATAATAGCATCCTTACTAGCCGTATTAACCATCAGAAAAGTTTGCGGTTAAATTACAGCCAGAACTCCCTTACTTTTTATGTTGTTCCTCTTGCATACTGGGGGCAGGAGCGCCATCGGATTTCGTATCGCCTAATCAATTTCGACGATACATGGATAACCAATAACCCGAACCAGCCAATTAGTTTTTCCAATCTAGCCCCGGGAACCTATCGTTTACAGCTGCGGGTAAGTGATGAGAATGGCAACTGGTCGAAGAATATTCGTGAAGTTGAAATCATTATCAATCCACCATTCTGGCGGACTCTTTGGGCAATTTTTGGATATATCCTGATTGTTATAGGAATACAGTTCTTCATAATTAGAGCATATCGAAAGCGAGAAACAAGGAAGAAGGAGGCTGCGCTGCGTGAATTTGAAAAGAAAAAGGGAGAGGAGCTCCAAAGCTATAAGATTGAGTTCTTTACCAACGTAGCCCATGAGTTCCGAACGCCGCTTACACTTATTACCTCGCACATTCATGCGCTGCTTGAAGATACTCGAAATACTATCGAAAACCCTCGATTGCTAAAAGTATACAACAACAGTATCAAGTTACAGAAATTGGTGCTGGAGATTATGCAGTTCCGAAAGTTGGAAAAGGGGAAGGAGCTGTTAAACATCCAGCTTACTAAACCTGTCGAACTCATCCGTGAAGTATTTTCTGATTTCGAACTGTTGGTGCAACAACGCGATATCCACTGCAAGGTTGTTGCCTCCGACCCCCAGCTTACCTTTAAAACAGATGCCGATAAGTTTCAGCGTATCGTTACCAACTTGATTTCGAATGCCATAAAGTACAATAGGCAAGGTGGTTTTGTAGCGGCTTTTATTACAAGAGACGAATCTTCGCTAACGGTTGTAATTGAAGACAGCGGAGTCGGAATCAAGCCGGAATTCAGTCAAAAAGTTTTTGAACCTTTCGGGATATCTTCGGCAACACGAAAGGGGAGCTTTCCAGGATACCGATCTACGGGTCTTGGCCTTGCCGTTACAAAAGGGCTGGTTGAACTTCTCAAGGGAACGATTTCTTTTGAAAGTAGGCTGGGTGAGGGGACCAAGTTTACTTGTATTTTCCCCGATGTCCAAGCGTTGAACTTAGGTGTGCTGCCCAAGGAGCAGGATTTTGAAAGTAATGAAATTGGGTTTATCGATGAGGCTAAACCTAATCAACCTGTTGGGAATCCAAAATTATTGGAGGGAAAGCCCCTTATTCTTCTGGTTGATGATGAGCCGGAAATACTTGTGTTGCTTCGCGATTTTTTGAAGGCAGATTATAACATCATCTTTGCCGCCAATGGCATTGAGGCTTATGAGAAAGTTATATCCTTTAAGCCTGATCTGGTTGTTTCGGACGTGATGATGCCTGAAATGGATGGCATTGAGCTCTGCGGTAAGCTGCGCGAAAATTTTGACACTAGCCACCTGCCTATGATTCTCCTTACGGCTAAAGCCGAAATAGAAGATAGGATTGCCGGGTTGAAGGCTGGTGCCGATTCATACATTCCTAAACCTTTTCACCCCGAGCATTTAAAGGTTCGCATTGAAAAGTTGCTACAGCTGAGGGCAAGTATTCGAACTCAATTCGGCAAGATAGATGACAACCCTGCTCTGGTTACGGAGATTCCAGATCCATTTTTTCAGAAGCTGCTGAACTTCATTGATGAGAACATCGAGGACGATTCTCTAACATCGGAGAAACTTTGTGAAAAGTTCGCCATCAGCAAGTCCTCGCTCTACAATAAGACCAAATCGGTGCTAGGAACCACTCCACATCACCTCATAAACCAGCGCCGCCTAAGTAGGGCTGCCATGTTGCTAAAATCTACCAGCATGACTGTAAGCGAAATTATTAACCAAATCGGTTTCACCAGCAGAACCCATTTCTACGACCTATTCAGCAATGCTTATGGATGTTCCCCTTCAGACTATCGGAACAAACGAACAGAAAAGTGACCTACCATTACCCCTTTATAAGATAAAGTATTAGCGTTGTGGATGTTTGAGGTTTTCGCCCTGTATGAGCTTTAGGCTACAGCACATGGTCTATCTTGATAGTAGGACTGCCGAGGTTCGTCTTCAAGCCATTTATAGCACGCAATTCCCACCTTTCATTGTTGCCTTTGATTTAGACACTTAGCCTGGTTAAGATAGG
Organism: Williamwhitmania sp.; assembly: GCA_035529935.1. Taxonomy (NCBI): domain Bacteria; kingdom Pseudomonadati; phylum Bacteroidota; class Bacteroidia; order Bacteroidales; family Williamwhitmaniaceae; genus Williamwhitmania; species Williamwhitmania sp. Next base: position 9,390 of record DATKVT010000107.1, read on the forward strand.
AATTATCGCCTTCTGAAATCGATTGCATTTTTTAATTACAGAATTGCCTTGCTGGTGTAAATGGTACCTTTTTTTGGTACCATACACCGTGAAATTGGCCATTATGTACTATACCGGACAAGATTGGGAATATGGCGGACACCCTTTTCTGCAATCGATTGTAAGTTTGCTTTTGATAAGATTTACTACAATGGATATCGCACAACGATTTACTCAAAACCCACTGCTTCGTCCCGCTGATTTGAAACCCGGAATTAAAGGGATGGAGATAGTTTGCCTGCTTAACCCAGGTGTTTTTCAATTTGATGGAAAAATATGGCTCTTACTCCGGGTTGCAGAAAGGCCCAAGCAGATTAATGGTAAGATCAGTTTTCCTGTATATAATAGTAAAGGAGTAATTGAAATTCTAAGTTTCGATAAAAACGATCCCGACTTGGACACCTCGGATCCTCGAATAATCAACTATAAGAAGAAGGATTACCTTACTACACTCTCCTACCTCAGACTGGTTTGCAGCGATGATGGCATTACGTTTTATGAGCCAGAGGGCTATCCCCCTATCTTCGGCAAAGGAGAGCTGGAAACTTTTGGCGTAGAGGACTGCCGTGTGGCAACCACAGCCGATGGCTTTAATCTTTCGTTCACTGAAGTATCAGAATTTGGTGTTGGTGTTGGATTAATCCGAACTAAGGATTGGAAAAACTTCAGCCGCGAAGGGATGATTTTCCCCCCCCATAATAAGGACTGTGCCATTTTTGAGGAAAAGATTAATGGGCTGTACTTTGCCATGCATCGTCCCAGCAGCCCTGAGCTAGGTGGAAACTACATTTGGTTGGCCGAATCGCCTGACCTGATTCACTGGGGTAAGCACAAGTGTATTGCCACAACACGTCCAGGAATGTGGGATTCAAAGCGGGTAGGCGCTGGTGCACCACCCATCAGAACAGAAAAAGGATGGCTAGAAATTTATCATGGTGCTAACGCTGACAATCGTTACTGTTTAGGTGCCCTATTGCTGGATATTGATGACCCTTCCAAGGTTCTTGCTCGGAGCGTTGATCCCATTATGGAGCCCATTGAGGCCTATGAACAGACTGGTTTTTTCGGGAATGTAGTGTTTACCAACGGACACTATGTTAAGGGCGATGACATCTATCTCTATTACGGGGCAAGCGATGAAGTGATATGCGGTGCCAAGCTATCGATAAAGCAAATTTTGGAAACATTGAAAGATTAACGCAAGCACAAGGGAGTTAAATCAAGCAATCAAATTTGATAAGAACTATTTTATGAAAAATAAAATTTTGACAGAGTTTCGCTTTTTTATGTCCATGCCACGGGATATGCGCCTTGTGCTTATTACCAATATGATTTATGCATTTGTATTACCCATTATTGACATCTTTGTTGGTGCATACATTATGCGCAGCTCCAATAACCCTTCGATGGTTGCGGTATACCAGCTATGCGTTTACACG
>DATKVT010000108.1 GCA_035529935.1 Williamwhitmania sp.
AAGCTCCTCTTCAACGAAGATTTCGGTTTCGTTCAACTTTAGCCGATTTGGAATAACCAAGGGAAGCTGGCTGAGCTTATGGGGTAGGCTTAAGGATGCGTTCTTTTTTGATTCTAAAACAACGGGAACATCTTGGCTGGAGCCAAACTCAAGTGTAGATTTGGTTAATCAAAATCAAACTAACACTGATATGCTACCGGACTGGACTAAGTTGTCAACAACTGAAAGAGTCAGATATCTCTTAGAGGCAGGTGCCGTAAGCGATACAAAGTTGATTAACATTCATGGCGTTTTTAGAAATTTCAGCCCAATGGTGGGTGATAACCTCTATGGCTTCTTCACAAAAATACCTGTAAATGTTACACTTGGAGGACGCAACTACAAAATTGTCATGAGCCTATTCCTAAACACAAAAACATCTACTAACAAATACAACCCAATCTTTGATTTATCCATAAACGATCCAGAACCTAGGCCTACTGCATATGGCGATGGAACTGGGTTTAACTATGGACATGAACCTAGATTTTATCTGTGGATAGGTGGGTCAAGCGATGAAGGTGACGCATTTGAACGTTGGTATAACAGATAACTGTGACAGAAAAAGACACATAGAATAGTATTCTAATCCATTATTGAGTTTGGAATATATTCGCGAACGAATAATCTAACAAAAAACTTTACTATTATGAGTTACCAATCTAAACGGCATATTAAAACAACTCTTTTGCTGATTGGAGTATTAGCAATTTCATACATTGTTGCATACTATTTTCTCAAGAATAATTTTCAGAAAAAGGCAGAACAAATTGCAGCTAATTCGGATAAATTGTTCTTTGGATATCCTGATCTTGGTGAACATTTTTATACTGTTAATTTTCGTTACCCCAATAACACAAAAGAACTTTACGATTTATTTGCAAGTGCAGTTTGGTTTCAGAAAGCTAAAGAAACTATGAAAGATCCATTTTCAAAGCAGAATGGAGACTTACTTTACGTACCTGTATTCTCCAAAACGAATAGAATTTGTGAGGGATTCCTCCTTATAAGTGCCGGTATTGATGGAAAAATCAATACTCAACTGCCAGACACTGTTTATTTCGAGACGGTTAAGACCCTTCGTTTTTATAACTCACTCGCGCCAGCGTCAAATTTGTCTTTTCGAAAGTATGATTTACACTTTAGTTTGAAAGACTACCTTTTTGGGACTAAAGACCTACTTGTTGAGTATTCAAACGGTATTGCCATTTTTCTCAACAATGCAAGTTACAGGGTTTATACGCCAACTAAGCTAATGAACAAGCTGCATCAAACTGGATTTACACGACTTGATTGCAGCGTGGAGGGTAAGGTGAAAAATGTGGGCGATAGCACGGTTGTTATTACGGATGATACGTGTAATGTGGTTTGCACCATGTATAAAGGGAGATCATTCAAGGTATGCGAAAATGAGTTGGTTAAGATAGCTGGCTGTTATAGAAACAGGCTAGATCCGAAGACAGGAACTATTTATTTAGATCATTGTATTGCTGTTGATAGATAACCGACCTACTGCCTATAACGAACTTCGAAACGCTCAGTTAGAACAGCAAAAGAAGTTGGCAGGAATGCTGGCCAAGAGCGTGATGCCGCATCCGCTAGCAGCAATGGTTAAAAGCAGCCGCTAAGCAAAGCAAGAGGAGCCGCTCCGAACATTGGGGCGGCTTTGCGCTATAGGGTAGCAACGTTTATATGCCAGTCAGGGGGTGACTATTTTGCTGGCGCGATCAAGTCACCCCCTGACTAGGGCGTAGAGGAATTCTCAAATTAATCTCTACCTTAGCGTAACGCTCTTTGAAAGACTTTGGTGGGCCGCTTCCTGAGCGTAGACCCGCTGGTGGGCAACCCGCTGAGCGCGCAGGACTACAACGGCAACAGCTACTGCGCCAACACCCCCCCCGCCTTCACCGACCCCAGCGGGTACCAGAAGTACGCCACCCCCGAGATGTATTGTATCCCCGGCAACGAGTTCTACCTTGACCGTATATTTGGCGGAGGTGGCGGAGGAGGTATTGGCGGTGGTGGCGACGATCCAAGCGG
>DATKVT010000109.1 GCA_035529935.1 Williamwhitmania sp.
AAGCTCCTCTTCAACGAAGATTTCGGTTTCGTTCAACTTTAGCCGATTTGGAATAACCAAGGGAAGCTGGCTGAGCTTATGGGGTAGGCTTAAGGATGCGTTCTTTTTTGATTCTAAAACAACGGGAACATCTTGGCTGGAAGCAAACTCAAGTGTAGATTTGGTTAATCAAAATCAAACTAACACTGATATGCTACCGGACTGGACAAAGTTGTCAACAACTGAAAGAGTCAGATATCTCTTAGAGGCAGGTGCCGCAAGCGATACAAAGTTGGTTAATATTCATAATGTATTTAAGAATTTCAACCCTCAATCTGGTGATTTGCAGTATGGCATAATGGTGAGTAAGCCAGTAGTTGTAAACCTAGGTGGAACAAATTACAGAATCGGAATGCAATTATATGTCAATCCAAGAACTTCGGATAATTATTATAACCCAGTTTTTGATATACATATTAATAACCCCAATCGTATTACGACAGGTTACGGTGAGTGTACTATTTATAATATAGGATCTAGGACTCAGATGTATTTGTTGATTTATGGTGATGAAAGCCAATCTGATATATTTGAAAAATGGTATCCGATTGGCTAGTGAATATCTTTACAAAAGACATTAATTGAGTAAAATTGTTTTGTGATGAAGAATTTTTATAAAAGAGTAAGCCTCTTTGTTTTATTTGCTATGTTATCTCTGTCAGTGGTCTTTTTTTATATTAAGTCAAAATACGATTACCGAGAGAAGATAGAGATTCTGTCAAATAACTCGATGGCAATAATTTTTAATTACAACCTTGTTTTTGAGAATTTCTTTGCTAATTACTTTCGATACCCCTATAGTATTGAGGAGTTTTATAACTATTGGGAAGGAGATACCGTTGGTTTTGGTTATGCTGGTGCAAAAAAACTAATGCAGGATCCATTTTCTGTTAAAGGTTCGGACTTACTGTATGTCCCCATTTATTCCAGAGCCAGCAAGGAAAGTGAAGGATTTCTGCTGATTAGCGCTGGTATTGATGGCAAAATAGATAATCAAATCAAGGATACCATTTATTTTGAATCAGTGAAAACGTTACGGTTGTATAATTACCTAGCACCTGCAACTACCCTCACTTATCGAAAATACAACTTACACTTCAGTTTTAAGGATTATTTACTGGGGAATAGTGATTTGATGGTTGAGTATGCAGACGGCATTGCCATCTTTCTCAACAATGCTAGCCACCGAGTTTATACGCCAACACAGCTAATGAATAAGCTATATCCCAGAGGATTTACACGACTTGATTGCAGCGTGGAGGGTAAGGTGAAAAGTGTGAACGATAGTACGGTTGCTATTACGGATGATACGTGTAGCGTGGTTTGCACCATGTATAAAGGGAGGCCATTCAAGGCAAATAAAAATGAGTTGGTTAGGATAGCGGGCTGTTTTAGAAACAAGCTAGATCCGAAAACAAAAACTATTTATTTAGATCACTGCATTGCTGTTGATAGATAACCTATCTGCTGGCTCGAACGAACTTCGAAACACCCAGACGGAACCAACACAAAAGGGCATGCTGTCCAAGAGTGCAGTGCCGTAGCCGCTCGGCAGCACTAGGTAACAGTAACAGCTAAGCAAACGAGCCGCCCCGAACATTGGGGCGGCTTTGCGTTATAGGGTAGCGACGTTTATATGCCAGTCAGGGGGTGACTATTTTGCTGGCGCGATCAAGTCACCCCCTGACTAGGGTGTAGCGCAATTTCAAATTGGTCTCATCTTCAAATTCTCAAATTAATCGCTACCTTAGCGTAACGCTCTTTGAAAAACTTTTCGGCTACACCTTCCACGAGCACTACGATAAGCTGGGCCTTATTAACATGAACCGACCGAAGGGAGCTCATGGCAACACCTCTAAAATCAACCACCGAGTTGCCATAACATTTGGCCGGGTGTACGACCCCGTGGTGGGCCGCTTCCTGAGCGTGGACCCGCTGGTGGGCAACCCGCTGAACTCACAGGACTACAACGGCTACAGCTACTGCGGCAACAACCCCCTCGCCTTCACCGACCCCAGCGGATACCAGAAGT
>DATKVT010000110.1 GCA_035529935.1 Williamwhitmania sp.
CCTGGATTTCCAGCCAAGTCCAACGATTGTCCAGAGGTTGAACTCGTTCCTTTTAGCTCACCAATGCCAAGCCGAATGGGTAAACCTAAGGAGTTGGTAAAGGTGAAGTTGAAGTATGGATTCACCAAGTTGAACTCACCGTCAGAAAAGGCTTTGTTGAAGAGGTTAATATACGCTTTCTGGGTACCGCTAAAAAGATAAAAGCGTCCAAAATACCCAGAGGCAACCTTCACATCTCCGGAGCTTTGAACAAATGAAAAGGAGATGTTGTCACCCGCCTGAATGTTTGGATCACTGTTCAACGTTAAGGTAGCATTTAGCCTTATGGTGCTTGGCTTTCCTGAAACCTTGGTTAGGTCGAAGGTGTAACCGCTCAAGTCAACCACCGAAGTTCCGCTGGCAATGGGGTTTATGCCCCCTTGAAGTGTGGTGCTTCCCTTTGTGGCATTGGGTATAGAAAAAGTGAAGGAGCCACTGTTGCTAAAATTTGAGGTTACGCTCATGGCCATACTTCCTGATGTGTAGGTAAGCGAATCTACCCGAATGGTATCAGCAGGTGTGAGGGTGATGTCCTGCTGAAAAGGGATGGAAATGGAGCTGCTATGAAGCGTACTAGCCTCAATACTTGTCAATGTATGGCTAAATACAAAGCTTTGCTGCGGGATTACAAACGACTCCATTGGGCGAACGGAGTAGAGTCGATCCTTGTAAAATAGTGTAACAAAGTTTTCATTATCAATCACAAAGTTGGAGGAATCGCCACTCTGCTTAATAATGTCCATGATGGTCAAATCGGAGGAGACCAGTGGTATTGCAAGGTTTGGATTCCATTGAATGTCTTCCAACTTGCTAAAATCGAAGTCCGCGCTTTTGATGCAACCAGAGAGTGGAATCAGCAGCAAAATTAGGGCGAAAGCGATGTTTGCGACGTTAATTCGGTTCATAGTATATTGGGTTTGGGTATTTCAAAAGTAAACAATTTTAGATAGGGTTGACCATCAATTTACTGATTGGTGAAGATTTATGAACTATATTTGGTCATTACCTAAAAACTTGTGAACGATGAAAATAATAAAATGGTTACTTTTTGGAATTATAGGGCTTGCCGTATTATTGCTAGTCATGGCCCTGTTTTTACCTTCCAACAAGCACCTCGAAGGTAAAATCGTTATCAAGGCTCCAACACGGATTATCTATCCGCAAATTGCCAACTTCCACAACTGGGAGAAATGGTCCCCGTTCCAGGCTGCCGACTCTACAATGGTTTCGGAATACAGTGGACAGGAGATGACCAAAGGTGCCAGCACCTCGTGGAAAAGCAAAAAGAATGGGAACGGCAGCATGACCATTGTGGAGGTCATACCAAACGCCATGATCAACACCAAGCTGATTTTTGCCGACAGCAGCGAGGCCATGAGCGACTGGATACTGAAGCCCTTAGTTGATGGCACAGAAGTTACTTGGACTACCGATATTCAACACCTCTCCTACCCAGTGGGGCGCCTGATGGGGTTAATTATGAAAGGGTTGATGAGGCCCATGTTCGACAAGGGACTTGCCAGCCTAAAAACTCTTTGCGAATCGCTACCGTTGCACTCCAAAACGAGCGACGTTATGCAGGTTACCATGCCCAAACAAATTGCCATTTCCATTGCCGATTCAGCACTCCCAGCCGATATGGGAAAGAAGATGGGTGAGATGTTTGGCCAGCTTCAAACGTTTATGAAAAAGAATAAGTTTCAGTTTGCCGGAGCGCCCTTTGGCAAGTATCCGGAATGGAACCCGGAGGGCATCAACCACTTTGCAGTTGGTATTCCGGTGGACAGGATGGTAAAACCCCTAGGAAACATCATGGTAGATAGCATTCCATACATGGATGCCTTAATGGTTTCGCACTTTGGCTCCTATGAGACCATTGGCGATGCCCATGAGAAGATTGGAGCATACGCCGAATCGAAGGGCATTGAATTCAATGGACCAGCTTGGGAGGAATATATTACCGACCCCATGACCGAACCGGATACAATGAAGTGGGAAACTAAAATTTACTATCCAATAAAGAAATAGCTGCCATTCGGTTATACAGAAAAATCCCGGCTTATGCAGTCGGAATTTTTTGCTATTTTTTCCAATCAAGTTCAATGAGCATGAGGGTGGCAACCTTTACACCACCAATCTCTGCTGGCTGCCACTTGGGTGAACCATAAAGCAGCTTATGAGCCTCACGCGAAAAGGCAGGATTGGTGCTTCTCACAATAAAGACCTCCTTAACCACCCCATCGCTTCCAATGGTAAAACGCACCACTACCTTACCGGGAATGGGTTTACCACTCAACTCTTTTGGATACACCAACTTACTCTGAATATAATCTTCGAAAGATTGACCGTTGTAAGAGAATACCGGGCGCGTAGCACTGCCTAGAGCCACCGACTTATTCAGCTCCTTGCTGGAGATGTAGCGTTTCTCTGGCTTGGTTTGAAGCGCAGTAATTCCATTGGCCTCCAGCATACCCCTATTTACCTTTTTTACAAAGACATATCGGCCACCCACAAACAGAAGCGCAACAATAACCAAAATTGCTAATACCACAGAAATAGATCGAACCATAAGCCTAAATCCACCGCTCCTTGATTCTGCCAGAAAGTCGAGCGGACGAAGATGCGATAGCTTTTGTCGAACCTGACGCAGCTCTGTATCGAAGTTTGGATCGGCTACACGTGGTGCTAACCCAGTGATGGCGGCCTGACAAAGTTCGCAACTAGCCAGATGCTCCCTTACCTGAGCTTGCTCTTGCTCGTTCATCTCACCCTGCAGGTAGCGAGTGAGACCATCCTCCGATATACATCCCGAAGGAGAAAATATGGATGAGCTATTCTTGGTCATCATCTTCGAGCATTATTTTCAATTTTCTTTTTCCATTCTGAACGTAGCTCTTCACCTGTCCAAATGTGTAACCGGTGAAATCGCTAATCTCTTGGTAAGACTTGCCTTGCAGGTAGAGCATATTCAGGCAGATGTTCTGCTCCATGCTGAGCTTGTCGAGGCCTGCAACAACCTCATCCAGCATCCGTTCCTTTTCCAAGGGATCGACCGGAACCTCTTCCGTAGTTAACCCCTCAACGGAAGCAAAGTTCACATCGTCGCTGTCGAGGCTAATGGTTTTATGCTTTGTTTTTCGAAAATAGAGGTAACACTCGTTGCGCGCAACCACCAGCAGCCACGACTTTAAGTTTCGAACACCACTGCCAGCCAGCGATTTTAGCAACTTCTCAAAAACAGTAATTACCAGATCGCGGGCAATTTCTCCATCACGTACTATGCTCAGGCACAAACCGTAAACCAAGTGGGAGTATCGATTAAAAATTTCCTCCATGGCTGCCTCAGTCGCCTCCTCCACAAATAGTCGCAAGAGCTCATCGTCGGGCAAGGTCGCAAAATCAACATCCCGATCTAACAATTTCCTTTTACTGCTAAGCTTCAGAAACAAAACCCTTGTCGTTTTAGATGATTGGAAAATACGCTCTTTTCCTTAAACTGGCAACACGCCACTGCAAATTTTTCATTTTATGCTCAACTATTTGGATAAGGAACAGTTTGAAACACAGTTTGAAGTCAGGAACCAGATGACCGAAGATGTGCCTACTGTTTGTAGCCCATTGCCTTCTCCTCAAAAAAAATTCCATCTTCGTTATGGAATTGTCACACTGTTAGCATCTTCTATGTAAGAAACAAGCAATTGTTTAACCTTAAAACTAAACGCTATGCTACCGAAAAAAACGAACAGAGCCAACCTTGAGAACAAGAAAGCGCTCTTCTTTGAAATTGGTCTAGTGGTTACCCTCGCTGCTGCATTGGCAGGATTTGAGTGGAGTTCAACACCATCACACAGCACAATTACCCAAGTGAGTATGGGCCAAGACCCTACAGACATTATTGAAATTCCTATAACAGAGCGAAAGGTGATTAAGACACCTCCTGCCCCACCAAGGGTAATTGAGGTAATAAACATCACCAAAAACAATTCCCCAGCAGTTACCGACGAGAATATAAACTGGGGAGGTGAGGATAATCCAAATACTCCTTCGTTATTAACCAACTATGAACCTACTGAAGAGAAGTTGGTTGAGGACCCCATCGTATACATTCCCTCAGAGTTCCCAACCTTTATGGGTGGTGGCACCGAAAAGTTTGTAAGCTGGGTGATGCAACGCATTCACTACCCCCAGATTGCACAGGAAACGGATATCGAAGGAACCGTTTACATTAGCTTTGTGGTGAACAAGGTTGGTAAAGTGGATAAGATAAAGGTTGTAAGAGGCGTTGATGCCCTCCTCGACAATGAGGCACTTAGGGTAATATCCAGCTCTCCCAAATGGACCCCGGGCAAACAGGGAACCAGAACGGTGAGTGTGGGGTTCACCATTCCTGTAACCTTTAAGCTAACCAACTAGCTCAAACAAACAGAGGGCCGTGGGCATAACGCTCACGGCTTTTTTAGTTAATTTCGTGTCATAAAATAGAATCGGAATTCGCCTCTCTATTCGCTCTTACCTCTGATGTGAGCCATCACATAGCGCAGCTCAGCGTAGCTGGCCCTGTCGCCAAAGTGCTCCTTGGCCGCCGAAATAGTCTCCATACCGTTGGAATAAAAATAGCGAGCAATTTCATCCACTCTGGGAGATTCCATCAACTTAAAAATGCTGAGTTCACCAGCCTGAATGAGCCTAGCCAAATGGCCCTCAATGGTGGTTTTGGACATGGACCTCAACGCTGCAATCTCCTCAACCGACATGCCGTCGTCAAAGAGCTTGAGAGTTGTAAGATAGGTCTCCCCCTTTTGTTTGGGAGCGGTTGGCTCCTTTTGCTTCTTGGTCTTGGGAACTGGCTCAAGCTCAGAATCCAAACGGGGGGAGCTGGCAGCAATACCAACCTCTGCGCAATAGTCACAAATAATTTCTAGGATATCCTCACCAAACTGCTTAACCTTCTTCGCTCCCAAGCCTTTCACCATCTTGAGTTCGGCAGTAGTTTGAGGCAATGTGCTCACAAGAGCCGCCAACGTTTTGAGCGGAAGCACCATGTATTCTGGACAATCGAGCTCAACAGCCTTTGCGTCGCGCCAATCACGCAGCACCAAGTAGAGCTTGGGATGCTTCCCCTCTCCCTTGGATGCTCCCGCCTTCTTCATTCTAGCGGCAGCAGGTTTTTCAATGGAAGCCTTGGCTCGTGCCAAGAGGTATTTTGCCACGTTAAATCCCTCCTTGCAGGCTGCTAATCCACCCTGCTTCTGCTCTATTTCCCGCTCCAGCAAAGCATACGCATCCGTTATTGATTTTCGAACCACCTTGTTGTCGCTCTCCAACGATAGGTTTGCAATACCGGCAACCAGCACCGTAGCAATCTTCTCGGTAAAGTAGGCAGAAGCTTTCACAACCCTTTCGTGCAGCATTGCACTCTCCTGCAAGCTGCCGGGCATTGTAAATAGCTGGAACAGCTGCCCCTTAAACCTGTCGGCCACATCAAGCACATTCTCCTTTACCTGTAAAGCAATAACCCTCAGGGCATCGGCCAATCCGGATGGAAGACTTTCGGCATGCTGATCTGCAATCTTAATGAGGTAGAAGAGCCTACCGTTCAGCAACGAAAAGTTGAAGAGGTCGAGCAGCAGCGACTCCTCATACTCCCGCTTCGACCTATCGAGGGAGCTCCGCGTTGGTGGGTTCTGCTCAATTTCACGGGAGATAGCATCCACGGAAACATCGCTCTTGATGCACTGGTCTGAGATGGGGGAGCTGAGCACCATCCCCTCCAGCGTTTTGCAGCGGCTAAGCGCCACATACACCTGTCCATGGGCAAAGGCAGCCTTGGCGTCGATCACAGCGCGCTCAAAGGTCAAGCCCTGGCTCTTGTGAATAGTAATGGCCCAGGCCAGCTTCAGCGGATACTGCACAAACTTTCCCACCGCCGTTTCCACAATCTCCTTGGTAGCATCATCGATGGAGTACTTGTAGTTATTCCACTCCAGACGTCCAACCGGTATCTCCGACATATCGTCGGGGCACTTCACGTAGGCAATATCGTTGTCAATGTCGGCTACTACGCCAATCTTTCCGTTGTAGAAAAGCTTTTCAGCAGAGGTATCGTTCTTTACAAACATCACCTGCGCACCCACCTTCAGCTGAAGGTCGTGGTCGGTTGGGTAGGAATACTCCGGGAACTCGCCCTCCACCTCCGCCGTAAAGGAGTGCAGCTTTCCCTTGAGCATGCTAAGCCTACGCTGGTTCAGCTCCTGCGATTGATAGTTGTGGGTGGTGAGGGTGATGTAGCCCTCGTGCTCCTCCTTGTTGAAGTTGGGGTCGTAGCGACTGTTGAGCACCTCCAGCCCATGGGCATCGAGCCTATTCTCGCGCACCTGGTTGAGTATGCTTATGAAGTGGCCATCGCTTTGGCGAAACACCTCCTTTAACTCAATGGAGACGTAGCCCGCATCACGGAGCGCCCTGCTGCCAAAGAAGAATGGGGTATCGTAGTAGTCCCTCAGCAGATTCCAGTCATCATCCTTAACCACCGGAGCCAGCTGCTGTAGGTCGCCAATCATGAGCAGCTGAACGCCGCCAAATGGACGATTACGGTCACGATACTTGCGCAAAACCTCGTCGACCCCATCGAGCAGATCGGCTCGCACCATGCTAATCTCGTCGATCACTAGCAGGTCGATGCTCTTTATAATATTCACCTTCTCCCGGCTGAAGCGCTTCACGTCTGCCCTCTCGACACCATCCATCTGTGGTAAGCGGTTAGAGGCATCGGCAGGAATGTGTGGCCCAAACGCCATCTGGAAAAAGGAGTGTATGGTAACGCCACCGGCATTGATAGCTGCCACCCCCGTGGGAGCCAGCACCACCATCCGCTTAGGCGATTCCCGCTTGAGGTTGTGCAGGAAGGTGGTTTTTCCAGTTCCAGCCTTTCCTGTAAGAAAGATGTTCTTGCCCGTAAGCTGTACATAGTCAAAGGCGAGCTGAAGTTCCGGATTGCCGAATGGTTGCATTGGATAGGTGTTTTGAAGAGACAATAAAGGTAAGGAAAAAGTGGGAGGAATTCGGAAGTTAGAAGGAAGTTAGATGAAGTTAGATGAAGTTAGATGAAGTTAGAAGAAGTTAGAAGAAGTCGCAGCGAAGCGAAGATCCCGCAACGGGGGAATAGAGGAAGAAGTAAAAGAAGTAAAAAAAGTAAAAGAAGTAAAAGAAGTAAAAGAAGTAAAAGAAGTAAAAGAATTTTTTATACCTATACCCAACCCCAGCGGGGTTGCATCTTCATAGCCCATGGAATGGAAGAATTCAGGATTGCATTCAGATGTCCATAAATGTAAAATTAAACAACCTTAATCGCTCCAAGCCCACACTTTCTTGTGCGGAAAAATTCAACCTCAGGTATATGGTTAATGAAAAAAGGTTACTTTAGATGAATAAAGGATGACGCCCGTCAGACCTATACAACCCAAAATGGGTGGATAAGGATGATTTTGTCAGGCCTATAAACGAGTTGTGCATAATGGAGGAAATGAATCACGATAATTTAAACAATAAATGATATGTATAAAAGTTCACCTTTGACACCAATTTTTAAATTTGTATTTCCAGTTTTTATGATTTCGGGAGTGCTTTTTGGGATATATTCTTCTTGGATGAATGGAAGTCCTGAATCGCAGAGTTTTGCAAAAGGAATGATTGTGATAGCTATCTGGATATCATATTTTCTCGTTCAGATGCCATTTAGATTAAAAAGTATTGAGACTTCTGACAAAGGCATCTTGATTAAGGATTTTAAAAAGCAAACAATTGTTGAGTATCGTGATATTCACTGGATAACAAAATTTGATATAACAGGTCCATGGTTTATGACAATTATGTATCGTGATAAGGTGTCTGGACTTGATAAGAAAATTTCATTTATACCTAGTCAATCAGATCAGCGTTTTTTCTCAAATGATTCTATGAGTGACTTTATTAAAGACAAAATTAAGACACATAATCTTGATTATTCTAAAGAGACTCAGCCATCCTTGATAAGGAACTTATTGCTACTTAGTCTTCTTGGATTGCCGGTTTTACTTCTGACACTTTATTTCATGGGTGATTTAACTATGTTTTTTAAGTAACAAACCACTATGCACAATCGAGTAGACCGCCCCGCCAGCTAAGCTGACGGGGAGAGCCTCTCACACCACTGTACGTACGGGTCTCGTATACAGCGGTTCATTAAGATGTGGCGCAATTTTCTCGTAGTATCCAAGCATCGCCTCATACCCTCTCT
>DATKVT010000111.1 GCA_035529935.1 Williamwhitmania sp.
TATTAAACGTCTCCTGAACAATATTACCTGCCAAACTCTCCTCTATTGCCCTCTTTATTTGAGGAAAAGAAGAATACATATCCAGAGCATTAGTGCCAACAGCCTCACCTGGATGAAGGCCAAGTTTGGCAAGCCCCTTACCCTCCGATAAAACAAAGGTTCCATCCTTATCCAGCGTAAATATGATTGCCTCTATATTTGTGGCAACAACCCTAAATCGAGCTTCACTTTCCCTCAGTGCCTTTTCATACCGTCTTCTTTCAGTAATATCGCGCCAAACCACATAAAATACCGTCTTCCCTTGAATTAGAATTGGTGTAAGCATTATTTCCACCGGCAACTCGCTACCATCCTCCTTGTAGTGTACCCATTCAAATCGAGCATACCCATTCTTTATTGCATGCTCAATCATCCTATTCATTTTCACAGTAGAGTCAGCTCCATCTTGCCTTTTGGGCGATATTTCAAGCGGACTCCTCCCAACTAAATCGTCCTTGCTACTATATCCCAGAACCTTGAGTGTGGCAATATTGCAATCTATAATAGAGGTTGATGAAAGGAGCAGAATTGGGTCGGAAGACTCCTCATACAATCGGCGGAATGTCTCCTCCCGCTCACTAATTTGAGCCTTATCGTAAACCCTATCGGTAATATCACGAATTATGGACTGATAACTTCCATCGGGCATTTTCTTTGAATGCATTTCAACAATCACTTTTGTGCCATCAGGACGTAACAGATAGCGCTCCAGCACAACGGTGTGTCCAGCACTTAACAAATCGAACCGAAACGGCTTCTCCTCTATGATGTCCCGAGGAAAAAGATCGGAAATATGTCTTCCTACCACCTGATCTCTTGCCAGTCCGCTTATCTCCAAAAAGCGGGAATTTGTTTCAATAATATTTCCCCTAGAGTCGCCTATTAAAAAACCATCGACGGCAAATTCAACAATTTCACGGTACATCTCCTCGCTCCTCGACAGGGCATGTTCCATCATTTCAAGCTGACTAACATCTCGAAACTCCGTTACCCTCACTATCTTTCCTCCCAAATATACCTGCCTTCCTTGGATTTGCAGTGGATATCTCGACTCGTTCTTTCTCAATCCAACTACTTGATAGGGCAGCTCATAACCTTCTGTAATATGTTGCATTACCTGCTCACGGAATTCAGGCACAATGAGCAACAGCCCATTCATTCCTAGTAACTCCTCGTGTGAGTATCCTGTCAATATGGAAAGCTGTGAATTTGCCTCAATAATAAGACCTTTATCGTGTATACCAATACCACCAAAAGATGCCTCCGAAAGAGCCTTAAAGCGCTGCTCGCTCTCCCATAGCGCATTTTCGTAGTACCTTGCTTTTTGCAAATTCTGCAGCGTAATCAGCAAAGTATCCGCTTCATTTGAACTACTAATCAACGTTTCCGTGAATTGGAAAAGAACAAAATTACCATTGAGAGCCCTTATTCTCAATGGAGTATAAAATTCAGAAAATTGAAGGTGATTCTTTAATAGCTCCTCCTGTTTTTCCTTCAGTAGCAACAAATCGTCGGGATGCAGTAAACTCAAATAGAAAGGAACAGTATCCTTAAATTGTGCCAACGAATAACCCAACTCCTCCTCAATGAAGAAATGGAGATACTGGAGCTCCCCAATTGCAGGCTTGAAAATCATTGTGGTGACAGGCACAAGCGAAAGTTCGTTCCTACCCTCGGTACTTAATGGAGTGGTCATACGTTTGCCCTATTAATTAGACTGCTAAATACCAACGTATTAACCCAACAGTTAATGGAAAGTGAATAGCAATTCGACAAACACAATTTAAAGTAAATTATGGATTAAAACAACAGATATAATGAGCAATAATTCTGCATGTTGAGTGGACTAAAGTTTACATTGACATACACATGCAGGAAGGTTCGGCAAGTATAATGGTGTATTGTATGGGATTTAAAATAGAGAATTATGTTGTGCACCAAAATCTAAAGGGAAATTAGCTAAGACATTTGGCAACAAATAGGTAAAAAATCATGATGAGATACTGATCAACCCAACATCAATTTGCTTAACTTGTCAGGCAAAACCTAAACTGTAAAGCAATGATTAAAAAGTTATTACCTATTTTATTGCCAGCTGTACTGCTACTCTCCAGCTGTAGAACAAACCAAGAAGAGGTAAATCAATCGCCAAAAACAATGGATCAGAAGGTTGTTTCAAAAGTAATTGACTCGCTTGTAGTTAAAAACGGCGATGCTCAAAAAGTCTTTATTGATAAAGGCGTTAAACAAGTTGCTGCGCTTTGGCAAACTACCGATGGTAATGAAAGTGACTTCATCTCCTTCTGCATTAACAATTACCAAGGGAACACTGCTTCAAGGGAAAAACTTTTCACAAAGTTATCCCATGGATTTGAAGTGCTTAATGGCAACTATTCTAAAATTAACAAGGAGTTACAGCGTCCACTGCAGCTCGACAGGGGTGATACAGTTACCCCCATTGACGAGCTTTTTGGAGCATTTAATCCTTCAGCCCACTTCACCGACGATTTCTTTAGCAACCGCATTGCCTTTATTACTATCCTCAATTTCCCCTTCTATAGCCTAAAGGAAAAAACTGAACTTGGACCCAAATGGAGCAGGCGTGAGTGGGCCTATGCCAGAATGGGCGATATGTTCTCCTCAAGAGTGCCAGCCGATGTTCAACAAAATGCATCCGATAAACTAACGGCAGCTGACACCTACATTGCCAACTACAACATCTACATGGGAAAGCTCATCGACAAGGATGGTAAAAGCCCCTTCCCCTCTGATATGAAGCTTATTTCGCATTGGGGTCTTCGCGATGAGCTAAAATCGCAGTATGCCAATAAGGAGAATGGTCTAGAAAACCAGCAGCTGATTTACGCGGTAATGAAAAGAATCATAGATCAAACTATTCCCACACAGGTAATTAATAAGGACAGCTGCAGCTGGAATCCCTATTCAAATGTTTTGATGCTGAATGGAAAAACCATAGAGCCAACACCAGAACTTGAAAAACGTTACCAAGTGCTGCTCGACAATTTTCACGCCATGAAGGCAATCGACAAATTTAGCCCCGACTATCCAACCTACATACAACGCAATTTTGAGCAGCAGATGGAGATTCCACAGGCCGATGTGGAAAAAATATTCATAGACTTTATCACATCACCCACCATTAAAGAGATGGGTAAGTTAATCAGCAAACGCCTTGGCCGACCATTGCAACCGTTTGACATTTGGTACGATGGATTCAAAGCGAGGGGTTCGATGGACGAGGCCAAGTTAACCGCAATGACCGAAAAGAAATACCCCAATACGGCCGCCGTGCAGAAAGACTTACCCAATATTCTAAAGAAACTTGGCTTTACTAAGGAAAAGGCTGACTTTATTGCCTCCAACGTTCTAGTTGAGAGCTCTCGTGGGGCAGGACATGCTTGGGGCACCGAAATGCCTGGAAATGTGTCACTTCTCCGCACTCGAATTGGCAAAAACGGAATGGACTACAAAGGCTATAACATTGCAGTTCATGAGTTTGGTCACACTGTGGAGCAAACCATTACAATGGATATGGTAGATAATTACATGATGTCGCATGTTCCAAATACAGCCCTTACAGAGGCCTTAGCATTCATCTTCCAGAAGCGTGACCTCGATTTGCTTGGCATTAAGGATCAGGGCAAGGAAAAGAATGATATGCTAGCTCTTGATAATGCTTGGTCGTGCTATGAAATTATGGGTGTTTCGCTGGTAGATATGAACGTGTGGAAATGGCTATATGCCCACCCTGAAGCAACGACTGCCGAGCTGAAGGAGGCAACCATAGCCATAGCCAAGGATATCTGGAATAAATACTATGCCGAAATCTTTGGTACCAAGGATGAAACCATATTAGCCATATACAGCCACATGATCGATAGTCCACTATACCTTAGCGCCTATCCCATTGGCTATTTAGCCGATTTTCAGATTGAGCAACAAATTGCAGGGAAAAACTTTGCAGACGAAATAATTAGGATTTATAGCCAGGGTAGACTAATTCCTCAGCTATGGATGAAGGAA
Organism: Williamwhitmania sp.; assembly: GCA_035529935.1. Classification (NCBI taxonomy): domain Bacteria; kingdom Pseudomonadati; phylum Bacteroidota; class Bacteroidia; order Bacteroidales; family Williamwhitmaniaceae; genus Williamwhitmania; species Williamwhitmania sp. The sequence goes on from DATKVT010000111.1 coordinate 4,084, forward strand.
GCCGTTGGCTCAGAAATATCGGGAGAACCAACCCTAAAAGCCGCTGAAAAGGCAATTAACGATATTAAGTAGCAATATTAAAGAGAGACCGCCCCTTAGGCGGTCTCTCTATTTTATAGAAAAGCAAAAAGATGCAAGCTAGTCACTATTGTTATCTTGGATACGAAATTGAATAGGCTCCTTTTTTGCAAATTTTTCAGATTCACGCATAAACAGAAGGTGGGACGCAATTAAGAGTCGAATTGCTGGTCGTTTGACATCTATTGTTGGAAAATCGTTGGGGAACATTACCTCTAGCGATGGAGAAATATCCATGTCACGCATAAGATAACCGTAGTATTCTCGAGCAACGTCATCATCACTACTAAGCCGCTCGATGAGTTTAAAAAGATTACCATTCATGTTGAAATCTAGGTAAACAGATTTGACACTGTCATTAACCTGACGAACTGTCCAAAATGTCTGGTACAACCCAACCTGCTTCATATCTGCAATAAGTGCGTCAAACTGAACCTGGTTGAATATTTCTGGGGCATATCGCAGATTAGTGTATGCCTGCGAAATATCGTTGCAGTTGCATCCTGCAAACGCAGTACTATCCATAAAACGAATAATTTTATCTAATCCCCCAATCTCTTTTGCTGGAAATATTTGCTCCAGAGCAGGATCCGACAGATTCATCTTAGGCATTGAATTATTGCCACAACCTCCAACTGTAAATACTAACACTATCGAATATAGCCAATTACGCATACGATAACCTTGGTAAATTTTCATCTAATATATAACCTTATTAATTGTTTTAAAAACATGGGCACAGGGTATAAGTAGGAAGAAGTTTCATCTGCCATCAATGAGGCAAACTCAACTTGTCTAAATTAACCCCCTTTAGAGATGTAGTATTGTGTCATAATGGCACATATTTAGCAATGAATTCATAGTATATGTATTTATTGGCATATAAATATATCTTGGCATAATATTTATAGTTAAAAAAGAAAACGACGACAAAATATAACCTGCGAATTGTGATAACATAACCATCTAATGAGCAGTTCGCAAATTAAGTTAATCGTCAAATGCGTAGGTAACATGTAACTTTTTAGGCATTCTGTTCATGCAAATGGTAACCAAAAAATCATTGTGAAAAGATAGTTCAAGGTTATTTCTGCTACTACAGCTATGAACGACGGCCTTAAAAACTAAATAAAAAATAGGATAGTCGCAACTAGGTTACGAACAACAAAACAACAAGAGCCATGATAACAGTAAATTCACTCAACGATTTCAGGCAACAATCTGAAGGGCTAAATAAGCACTACCTGCTTATCTACAAAAAAGGAACAGCCGTAAGCGATTGCGCCTACAGCACCATTGCTGAGGCAGCAAAAATGGTGAAAGATACCAAAGTCTTTACCGCCGATGCCACACAGGTATCGGATATTCACCCAGCACTGGAAATTACTTCTGCCCCATCACTGGTGGTTTTCGAAAAAGGAGTAAAAAAGGACGTGGTTAAGGGGTGCAACGATGTTGGGTTCTTTAAAACTCTTTTTGAGAGCGCAGCCTATGCCACCGCAAATGGAGAGCAGAAAAAAAGTGTGACGGTTTACTCCACTCCCACCTGCTCTTGGTGCAACACCCTCAAAGGCTATCTTAGAAAGAATGGAATACCCTTTACCGATATCGACGTTTCAAGAAATCAGTCAGCCGGTGAAGAGATGGTTAGAGCAACCGGCCAACGAGGTGTTCCACAAACCCGCATTAATGGTGAATGGGTGGTAGGTTTCGACCAAGCAAAGCTGAGTAGACTCCTTGGCGTAAACGCACAATAACAATAACTTTAAACAGATATAATCATGACAATGAAAGAGTTAGTTCCAGTTAACCAGAATGTAATTCTCGATCTTACCAATAAAAACGAGGAATTAAGAACCGCTTCAGGCATTATTATTCCCGATTCGGCAAAGGAAAAACCTCAATGGGCCAAGGTTGTTGCCGTAGGAAATATTGATGGTGCTGAAATAGCCGTTGGCGACACCGTAGTTTTCAAGCAATACAGTGGTAACGAGGTTGAACTCGACGGAAAAACCTACCTGTTAATTCCATATTCCGAAATACTTGCAAAAATTGTTGAAACAGAGGCACTCTAAACGGTGATGAGTTAACAAGTAGTAAAAAAACTCCGCAGACTTTTTGCGGAGTTTTTTATTGGGACTAACTTTCGATGGCCACAGGCTCCTAATTTTATGCAGGTCGAAAAGTAAACCATTCCGCATTTTTTACATCTATTGAATAACCAGTTAAACAATACAATGATACCCGCATATTCTCCCATTACTAATCTTGTGAGCTGAATTAATACACTCAACAAAGGCTTAGTCGGTGTGAGGCATGTTGGTTTCATTTTACCTTAACTATAAAACTATTAACAAATGAAAAAGACCCTACTAGCACTTTCATTTGCTGCCATTGGTCTTACCACTATGGCACAGGAAAAGGTTATAGTTCCAGAGCTTCTCCACATGGGGCCAGTTGAGCTAAAAAATCCCGTATTTTCGGATGTAAAGAATACCGATGGAAAAGCATTTGAGGTTCAAATGTTCCTTAAAACTGATGATTTTAAAGCAGATGAGTCCACGCCCAGAGCAGGTGCCTCAATTGGAGAAAATCTAAAGTGGGAGACACTAAAAGCCGACACTGCTGGCTGGGTTACCCTAACAAATACAGTAGGTACTACACTCCACACCTTTGCTTTTTACATAGAGCCTAACAGGTTTTTCAAAGGAAAGCTATCCATTCAAACCCCAAACAGGGTTGAGGTTTACCTTGACGGGAAAAAGGTGGCCGACAAAAGTTCCGCAGAAAAAGAGGCTGATAAGTCAAAACCGGTAGACGCTTCGTTAACGCTTGAAAAAGAAAAATATCTTGTAGAGGTTAAGCTGCTAAGCACCCCGTCCGACTCCAACTCCATTGCTCTAAAGGCAGTGCTTACTCCCAATAAAGAGTTTGACGCCAGTGCCGTGGCCATTTCAATATTACCGGAACGACCAATAACTCTCAACGACGTGATCGGCGCGGAACAGATTTCCAGCATCAGCATCTCTCCGTCTGGGCAATACGGCATTGTTCGTTATGCCACCTTTGGTCCAAAAGGAAAGAGCAGTAGCAGAATTGAAGTTTTAGAGGTTCCTTCAAAGAAATTGGTTTGGAGCATTCGTGAAAGCAAGCTCGGTTCTGTTGGCTGGACATCGGTAGATAACACACTTTACTATACTACCACCATCGATAAAACCACTAACCTCTTTACTCTCGACCTAAACACAATGAAGGAGGTTCAGGTTGCACAGGGCATTGAGGAGGCTAAAAATTTTATATGGGCACCTGACAACAGCTATGCTCTCTACTACCAAACCGAAAAGGACGGTAGCAAGGAGGAGGGTTATAAATATTTCAACAGCATTGAAGACAGGTGGCCAAACTGGAGAGACCGCTTGTTTCTCTACAAACTTGACACGAAAACAGGAATTTCTGAACGTTTAACTTATGGAAATGAGACCACTGGATTGGAAGATGTGAGCCTCAACGGAAAGAATATTCTGGTTTCAACAACCAAGCCCGACTACACTCAGCAACCCTTCGCGCTCAACAGCATTTACCAAATTAACCTAGAGACATTGGCGGTAGACACCATCATAAAGAACAATCGCTACGACCTTTCTGCCAGCTACTCTCCTTCCGGTGATAAGCTGCTTGTTCTTGCTGGTCCTTCTGCCTTTGGAAAGATTGGTGAAAACGTAAAAAAAGGCCAGGTAGCCAACAACTTCGACACTCAAGCATACATCTTCGACCTAAAAACAAAAACGGTAGAGCCCCTCACCAGAGACTTCAATCCTATGATCATGAGTGGCTTTTGGAATCCAAGCAACGGAAACATATATTTCCAATGCGAGGATGGCGAATATCAAGACCTATATGAGTATAACACCAGCACAAAGAAGTTCACCAAGGTTGATACCAAGGAGGATAACCTTTTGTCCATTTCATACTCCAAAACAGGTAATTACGCTACCTACGCAGCGCAGGGAACAAATAGCCCAACTAAGGCCTACTTTTTAAACCTCACCAATGGACAAAATCAGCTGGTAGCCAATCCATATAAATGGCTTAACGATGTTGCGCTCTCAAAGGTAGATAGCTGGGACTTTAAGAATAAACGAGGTGAAACCATTGTAGGTAGAGTTTACTATCCACCCTCCTTCGATTCAAGCAAGAAGTATCCTGTAATTGTATACTATTACGGAGGAACCAGCCCAGTGGGAAGACGCTGGGAAGGGCGCTATCCATTCCAATACTATGCAGCCAATGGGTACCTAGTTTATGTTCTCCAGCCTGCAGGAACTACCGGTTTTGGTCAAGAGTTTTCAGCCATGCACGTTAACGCTTGGGGGAAGTATACGGCAGATGATATTATTGAAGGAACCCAAAAGTTTTTGGCCTCCCACCCCTACGCCAACGCTAAAAAAGTTGGCTGTATAGGCGCTTCTTACGGCGGCTTCATGACTATGTATCTCCAAACTCAAACCGATATGTTTACCGCAGCCATATCCCATGCCGGCATAAGCAATATTGCCAGCTACTGGGGCGAAGGTTTTTGGGGCTACTCCTACTCCACCGTTGCCAGCTACAACAGCTATCCCTGGAACAATCCAGACCTATACGTTAAGCAAAGTCCACTTTTTATGGCCAATCGTATAAAGACCCCATTGCTGCTACTTCAGGGCTCTGCCGATACCAACGTGCCTCCGGGAGAAAGCATACAAATGTTTAATGCACTCAAAATTTTGGGCAAGCCAGTGGAGATGGTACACTTCGACGATGAGAACCACTTCATAATTGATTTTGACCACCGAACTAGGTGGACCAAAACCATCATTGCTTGGTTTGACAGGTATCTGAAAGACCAGCCGGAATGGTGGAATGACCTCTACCCACCAAAGAATTTCTAGCATAAAAAAAGCCATCATTTAGATGGCTTTTTTTTTCTTCCTAAGCTACAAAATGTGTTAAACCATTTTGAGTGACAGATACCGTTCACGAAAAAAGCTACTTTTGTCACAAATTTCAGTAAATGAGCCAAGCAGGTATTCTGGGACAGAATATTGATGAGTTAATCCAACTTTGTGAAAAGGCAGGTTATGGTGTGGAAGAGGCAAGAAAACTTGCCTACTACCTCTACCGAAAAAGTGCGCGTAGCTTCATGGAGATGGAGGCACTACCCAAAGCACTCAGAGTAATATTGGACGAACGCTACACCATTTCCTTGCACCCGCCAATTAAAGAGGTGTTTTCTGAAGACGGAACAAAAAAATACCTATTTAGAACCGAAAAAGGCAACCTCATAGAAGCTGCCTACATGCCAGGCGCTAAGCGAAACACGCTATGCATCTCAACCCAAGCTGGATGTAGAATGGGATGTTCATTTTGCCTTACCGGAACCATCGGATTCCACGAAAATCTATCAGTAGCAGAGATATTAAACCAGCTGATAAGCTTGCCTGAATATGGCAATGTGAACCGAATTGTGTTCATGGGAATGGGTGAACCGCTGGACAATTTCGAAAATGTTAGAAAAAGTTTGGAAATACTTACGGCAAACTGGGGAATGGCATTTGGTGCAGCAAACATAACCGTTTCTACGGTTGGAATACCAGCGCAACTTGAGGAGCTATTCAGCCTTGGCCTATGCAACATCGCCATTAGCCTTCACTCCCCTTTTTCGAAAGAAAGAATGGGGCTTATGCCTATTGAGAACAAATATCCGATTGAAAAAACGCTGGCGCTTGCAAGAGCGATATCTCTCCCAAAAACCCTAAGGCTCTCCTTTGAATACATCCTACTAAATGGAATCAACGATTCCTCAGCCCATGCATTAGAGCTGGCTAAAATACTCACTGGCATCAAGTGCCATGTTAACCTCATTCCGCTAAATGGTCATCAAAGTACTACGCTTGCATCTCCCACCGCAAAGCAAGCGCGAGACTTCCAACGGCAGCTAAATACACTCGGTATTGGCACCACCCTACGTACCTCGCGGGGTGGCGACATTAGTGCAGCCTGTGGCCAATTTTCAGCATCATCAAAACAGTAGAGCAATGAACAGCAAAACGAAAAAACTTCTTCGGAAAATAGCCATGTGGCTTGTAGTTGGGTTAATAGCTATTCAGCTGCTATTTTTCATTTTTCGCAATGTGGTTCTACATGTTGCCTTCAATAGGGCGGCGAGGTATGCTCAGCAGCACTACGGAGTAATCATCGGCTGCAGCAGCATAAAGTTTAGCGGAATTTCCACCCTTCAGGTAAAGGACCTTTTCCTCAAGCCCAACGGCTACGATACGCTCATGTCCGTGCGAGAAATAGGCCTTGAACAATCCTACCTGAAGCTATGGCTGCTAAAGCCCTCTGTTAGCACCATTGACATTCGGGATGCATACATCAACCTCGAAAGAAATGATACCTCTGGCAACTACTTTTTTATTTTCAAAAAGCAAGAGGGAAGAATAGCTGTTACCGATACTACAAAAAACATTAATCTGGCGAGCCGATACGGAAGGTTATTACGGTTCACGCTCGATCTGCTAACCGCCGACACCTACCTAAGCAATGTTAACCTGCACTACCATCACAATGGCTATGCACTTGCCATTAAACTCCCAGAACTAATCTCCCAAAACGGAATATTCCAATCAAAAATTGTAGTGAATGAAAGTGGAGCTGCCGATACGCTTAACCTTAAGGGAACAGCCAGCCGAAAAAACACAGCCATTGCCTATGACCTTTACAAAGAAGGGAAGAAAAAGTTTACGGTGCCGTTTCTGGAGCACAAGTACAACCTTGTTACCATGTTCGACTCCCTTAACTTTAGCCTCAAGGGGGAACAGTTTTCATCGAGCCTTGCGAAGCTGAAACTTTCCGGTAAAATTTACGGAACAATGCTGAACAGCCCAAAACTTGCGCAGGAAACTGTAATGATTGACAGCATGAAAGGAAGCAGCCTGCTCACCATTGGGAAAAACTTCTTTGAGGTTGACAGCAGCTCCTCATTTGGGTTCAATAAGCTTGCTGCAAGGCTTTACGCACGGTATCAACCCGGCAAGTTCCCTGTTGTTGACCTTAAGATTTCAACAGATGACTTTCCAGCGGAGAACCTTTTCTCATCGCTTCCAGAAGGTCTCTTTACAAATCTTACTGGAATTTTGGTTTCAGGAACACTCAAGTTCCGGCTCGACACCCACATAGATATGGCACAGCCCGACAGCTTAACGTTCTCTTCGAATTTGACCAGCCAAAAGTTTAGAATTCTAAGATACGGCCAGGCCAACCTTTCAAAAATGGACACAAGTTTTGAGTATACTGCCTATAACCATGGTGTTCCGGTAAAGACATTTACTGTTGGTCCAGAAAATCCAGAATTCAGAACACTTGATCAGATATCGCCCTACCTTAAAAATGCGGTGCTGACCTCCGAAGACGGATCGTTCTTCTGGCACCATGGGTTTAATGAGGAAGCGTTTAAAGGAGCCCTTGCCGAGGACCTGAAAAAGGGAGAATTTGCCAGAGGCGGTTCGACCATCAGCATGCAGCTAGTGAAAAATGTATACCTGAATCAAAATAAGAATATTGCACGAAAGTTGGAAGAGATGCTCATTGTTTGGCTCATAGAAAACAACCATCTCGTTTCAAAGGAGAAGATGTTTGAAACCTACCTAAATATAATTGAATGGGGGCCGAATATTTACGGTGCCAGTGAAGCATCTAAATTTTACTTCAACAAAGACGTAAATAACCTCAACCTAAGCGAGGCTATCTTTATGGCAGGAGTAATCCCTCGCCCAAGAACATATTCCCACTTTCTCGACTCAACTGGACATCCAAAGCCATTTGTGGGCGATTACTACCGGTTAGTTAAAAACTTTATGCTGCGCCGCGGACAGATTACTCAGGAGGAGTACGACAACACCCAACCCATTGACAAGGTTACTGGTTTAGCGTTGGAGCTGCTTAACAAACCAGCGATGGAGCCGGACTCAACGCAAACCGATGAGGATGGAATAATCACTATGGAGGAGTCAAAAAATGAGAATCAAGAGTAGAACTTCAGATTGAACAACCGTTGCATAAAAAAAGCCCCGACATTTTTCGGGGCAAATTTTTATGGGTGTTTCACTAGGTAACGCTGGCTAGTTAATATAGAAAGCTTCAACTCCCGGATAGTAGTATTTCTCCTTTGCAATTTGCTGTGGGAAAAGAAAATATCGAATTTCTGCCTCAGAGCAAAGCACGTCATCCTTACTATACAACTCAGCCTTAATAGTTACCAAACGACGGTCCCGACTAAGGATTCTGGCCTTAAGTTTCACCTCTGAGCCATTAATTATTACGGGATTTTTGTAGCGAATATTTATCTCCGCAGTTACACCCGATGTTTGGCATTTAACATATACAACCCAGCTGGCAATTTCGTCGAGCAAGGTGGCCTGAATACCTCCATGCAGTACATCGGTATACCCTTCAAAAACCTTTTCGGGCAGCCAAAAAGCAATCATATCCTCATCTTCCTCATAGAACTCAAGATGCAGGCCTGACTTGTTGAAGGGGGAGCAACCAAAACACTTGTGGCTTTCAGGGTCGTTACTGCTAAATGGGTTATTAATCTTCTTCATTTTTACGGCGGTTTCTGGCTTCGAAATTATTAAAATAATCCAATTATAGCACAACAACTATTTTTTGACACAGTTGTATATTCCAACTTTGGTTGAAAATTAGATAGATATTAGGCAGTTAGCACCATATCGAAGATTTGATAATTTTTATTGCGCTTTAGACTATCGAGAAATCGTCAGCATCGTGCCACGCTGGAAACTTCAATCTGAATGCCAGTAATTCAGTCATGGAGAATTCCGCCATCAATATCTTATCTTTACGGCCAATTGACGTGTCAAGAGGCTGTCCCTTTGCATTCATTAATACCGAATCGCCAGCATAGGTGAGCCCCATACCATCGGACCCCACTCTGTTTACTCCAACAAGGCAGGCTTGATTCTCAATGGCGCGAGCCTTAAGTAAAGTGGTCCAAACATCGCGACGGCTATCTGGCCAGTTTGCCACATAGATAAGCAAATCATAATCATTTCTGCTTCGGCTCCAAACCGGGAATCGCAGGTCATAGCAAATTAACGGTCGAATTCTCCAACCACGATAGTTTACCACAAGCTGCTGTGCTCCGGCGCTGTAATGGTTGTGCTCCTCTCCCACTCGAAATAGATGCCGCTTATCGTATAAATGAAGCATTCCGCTAGGTTCTACAAACACTAGCCTATTGTAGTATCTGCCATTCTCTTGAGCAATAAAGCTACCTGTCAACGCTATGCCCCGTTGCTTCGCTTGCTGCTTAAACCATGCAACGGTTGATCCATCCATTCCTTCGGCTAATCGCTCTGGATCCATGGAAAAACCCGTTGTAAACATTTCCGGAAGTACCACCAAATCAGTATCGGGCGATAATGTATCGAGCATCCTGCTATATTTTTCAAGATTGCCTTGTAGGTTTTCCCACAAGATATCTGCCTGAATGGCAGCTACTTTCAAAATATTATTCGATTCCATCATAGGTAAATGAACTTAGGTCGTCAAAAACTAACTGATTATATGCCTCTCTCAGCTTAAGGTAAGTTGGATTAATCGGGCTATATGCAATGTCATCTATTGTAGCAATCGGCAAAATTCCTGGTGATGTTCCAGAAAGGAAAGCAGCCTGATAATTCGAAAGAGCTGCGGCTGGGACAGATATTTCCTTCACTTCAAGGCCTAATTCCAACGCTATTTTTAAAACCATTTGGCGAGTAATACCGGGAAGTACACTCTTTAGAGGTGGGGTGATTATGGAGGTTTTTTCTATCAAAAAAAAGTTAGAACGGCTGCCTTCCGTGACCTCCCCTTCTCCATTTACCAGCAAAACCTCGTACCAATTGTTTTTCTTCATCAATTCATTGGCATGGCTAACGAAGGGTCTGTTCAATATTTTTGCATTTGGATTGGCTCTTTCGGCCTGAAGCAATCCTACCGAAACTCCATGATTGTATAGTGCTTCTTCGGGATAAGAACTTGGAATAAGAAACATTTGATAGCAAGGACAACCGGAATGAACGAAAACTTCAATTTTCAGGTTGACATTTTGTGCATTATTCGCGAATACAAGGTTTTGTATGGCATGCCTAATTTGTAAAGAGCTCCAGACAAGCACTACATTGGCAATTCGGCACGAGTTTTCCAAGCGAAGCATATGCTGCCGAAAAAAGAGAGGCCTACCACCAACTATACGAATAACCTCATATACAACGGTATGCTCGGAAAATAAATCATGTTGTTGAGAGGAAGGGACTACTTCACCATTAACAATACAAAAGCCGTCCTTCGGTTCCATTTTTACTTCAAAGGTAGCAGTTTTCTTTTTCGCTGCATTGCAACTGAATCTGGTTTAACACAGCAATTGCTAAGAATAGATGTGATTAATGGCTGGTAATAATTGTTGAAAAACTTATAGCCAGATGGGCGAAGTGCGTAGGATAACAAGCGGTTAATAGTGCTAGAGCCCCATAGGTATGAGGTAAACAGGTATGATGGTGTGTGGGCAAAGTCACCAGCAAAATAGTAAATTGTTCCATTCTGAGCTGAAGAAACCATTGCCGGAAATACTGCAGGAATTCCATTGCTCTGCAAAAGTGAAATTCCCTCAGGAGTGAGGTCTAGCAAATAGGTGCTATAAACCTTAAAGTCGGCCGGGACCTTAATTATCTCAAACCAACGACCATAAGGAACTACCGGATCAACCTTAAAGGTTCGAACTGCTTCCTCTGTAGATATTACATTGATAGTTGTCGATTTCAACTGCTGCCCTTTATAAAGCAACAAAACAGTTCCATCTGACCCTACAAAAACAACACCACCTTTACTATTAGGCCAAAGTTTTCCAGTTGAGTTTTGATAGAGGTTGATTAGCCAGTGGGGTGGTCCATCCGTTGAAAGAGAGTCAAATTTTTCATAGGCACGACCAATCCACCCTGTATAGGTAAACCCAAACAGGCTGGCAACCTTATTTCTTACCAATCCGCTTCCCAAGTTAGAAAATAGGTTATACTCAGCAATAATTGGTTTACCCTTCTCCTTCATTGCCTTCAGCAGCAGAAAGTCATTTTGGTTTAGGCCACCATAAATTTTCTGACCTATATTGGACTCATGCTTACCCATCCAGTCATCGGAATAAACCCCATAGCAGTCGACGTAGTATACCAAATCGAGACTATCGGCAAAATGGTTGATTTGAGCAATGCGAATACTTCGAAAATCAAACGTCCCCTTGGTTGGATCGACGGGGTAAAAGCCATAATAATCTTTGCTATACTGGTATGAGGTGCTGTCTGGTTTAACAATACGAAGGCTATTTAGAATCCAGAATAGCGATTTATGTTCATTGTAGTCAGATCTAGAAACTGTTTTATCGAGCACATAAATGCTGGAAACGGTCTTGGGTAAGCGTTCCCACTTTAGATATAGGGTAATCAGTAAGGCACAAATTGCCAATACAACTATAAAAACAATAATAATGAGCCGTTTCATCCGATTTCGTAATTTATACATATGAATTCAAACAACTCAATAAACACAACAGTAACATAACAATATTTGACCGAGAAATACGCTCCAGTGAAGCATATTCAACGCCCAAATTAATGGTCAATTTACAAAAATATAAAAGACTTTTTCAGTGAACTGCCTTTTCCTTAATAGAATTTAGCGTATCAAGCAGTTCATCCACGCTTAGCACTGGTTTAAAGCAACTTTTACCATGGCACACAAAAATCTTATTTTGTGAGGCAAAGTGCTCCTGTTGAAGAACAGGCAGCTGGCCAATTGTGGCAGATGCGGCAAAAATCATGGGTGGATAATAGAAAGAGTTTAACCTTGAAAAATCACCTTCGTTAAGCTCGTCGGCAACAGCTACCACTACTGGTTGGAAAAGATGTCTTAGGTAGAGTCGTGCCCAATTTGCCGTGTAAGGGCCAGCACCGGAGAGCTGCATCTTAAGGTTATATACCATTTGCCGCGATATTTGGCAATATTGCTCGTTGTGAAAGTACTGGCCAAGGCTTAAGAGCACATGTCCAAGTGTGGAGGCCGCTGCAGGCATTACACCATCGGTAAGTTCCATTTTGCGCGATACTACCGCAGGCAAATCCTTTGATGTGTAGAAGAACATTCCACTTGCCTCGTCGTAAAATAGCTCTATGGCAAGGTCGACCAACTTTTTAGCCAACAGTAGCCACTTTTCATCAAGCGAGGTTTGATACAATGAAACGTAGCCATCGGCAACAAATGCATAATCGTCAAGAAATGAAACTTCCGACGCATGGCCAGAAGTATAGCACCGACTCAACCTTCCTTGATTTGCTACAAGAAAATCTTCAATAAAATGAGCATTACTTTCAGCAAAGCACTGCATTCCTGGATCTTCCAAATATCGGGAAACTTCTGAAAGCGCCTTAAGCAGAAGACCGTTCCAACTAGCAATCTGTTTGATATCGAGGGATGGCTTTTTCCTCGTCAATCGTTTTTGATAAAGGGTTTGAACAAGCAAGTTTAAGCGAGTAACCTCCTCTGGTAAAAGTTGTGAAGTATGGTAGTTCTCATTACGCACTAGAACGCTGCCTTCCTTCAAATGCTCGTTGCTTTTAAGTAGTAGTAGCTGTGAAAGGATTTGATAATCATCGCCAGCCAACTCTTTAAGCTCCTCGTTGGTCCACAAATAAAATTTGCCCTCTGCTCCATCGCTATCGGCATCAATGGCGCTATAAAAACCTCCATTTTCGGACCACAAATCACGAAGTGCAAACTGCAGCGTCTCCTTTGCCACCCGGGCAAAATCGGCATAACCATAGTAGACAAATGCCTTGGCATAAACAATTGCCAACTGGGCGTTGTCATAAAGCATCTTTTCAAAATGAGGAACTATCCACTCCTTATCAACGGAATAGCGAAAGAAACCACCTCCAAGATGGTCGTAAATACCACCGCTTGCCAGTTTTTTTAAGGTTAAAAACAGGCTGCTTCTAACCACTTGGTCGTCCGAAAGCCAAGCATAATCGAGCAGAAACTCTAATGCTGGCGGCATTGGAAATTTTGGAGCGGCACCCCAACCTCCATTTATCTTGTCAAATTTCCGCTTCCACGGCTCCACGACCAACCGCAGATCACGAATCGAAAAATCAGAAACCTGCACCCGTTCTTTGATTATTTCTGTATTGGCAACACCTTCTGTAAGCTCATGCGCTGCTTTTAAAACTTTTTCTCTATCGGTATGCCATGTGGTAACCAACCCTTTTAGGATTTCCTTCCAGTGTTTTGGCGGATAATAGGTTCCACCGTATATTGGGCTTTTATCGGGTAGGGCGAAACAATTGAGTGGCCATCCGCCACTTCCACTAATTAGCTGAACAGCACCCATATAAACTTGATCCACATCAGGTCGTTCTTCCCGATCAACCTTTATGCAAACAAAGTTCTCGTTCATTAGGACAGCAATTTCCGCATTCTCAAACGACTCCTTCTCCATAACATGGCACCAGTGGCATGCAGAATATCCGATACTCACCAGTACGAGCTTATCCTCTGCCTTTGCCTTTGCAAATGCCTCCTCCCCCCATGGATACCAATCAACTGGATTGTGTGCATGTTGAAGTAAATATGGACTAGTTTCCTGAATTAGCTTGTTTGGCATGAAATTGTTGGTTGAACAGAGAAACAACTACAATAACAGAAACCCCGTCTGTTTGTTGAATTCTATAGCACAGAATATTTATATTGCCTGTCTATTGATTTACAGCCTTTGCCATAGAGGTGGCAAAAAAAACAGAGTTTACAGAAACTGAAAATGAAAATTGAGGGGCGAGATCCAAGTAAATTCCGACGCATTAATTGACCTGCAAGTGAGTAGATTAAATCAAAGATGAAGTTTACCCGAAAACGCTTAATCCGCTTAAATGTCTTTAGCAACGCCACGCGTTCGATATTCACGTCAGAAGGGTTCACACAATAAAGTGCAAGTAAGTTTTGAACTGCCTGCTCCGACTTGGAAAAAAAAACGTGGGCATCCTCTAGTCCATCGTGGTAAATGGGATTATCGATGTGGTATATTGGAATTTTAAGTCGTGCAAGCTCCAGCCCAAATAGTGTATCCTCATGACCATAGCCAGTGATCGCTTCGGAAAATCGAATTTTTAAGAACAGTGACCGACTAATGCAAAAGTTAGCAGTTTTAAAAGATGCATACGGGTGCTGCTGCCGGATGGATTTTGACTGAGACTCACGTGCCTGACCATACTTCCATCGAAAATATTTTTTCCTGTCGGAAGGTGGATCGTTACGGTATGCAATACCACCAACCGTTACATGTTTTTTAGAGGAATAATCGAGGTAGCGCTCAATAAATAAGTCATCCGGAAGAGAAACATCGCAATCCAGGAATAGCAAAAGATCGTAAGCAGCCTCGCTAGCCAAGAAATTTCGGATGGTTGATCGACCAACATTTTTCTCCAACTCGATATACTTCACATTCTTAAGTTGCAGAAGTGCAGAGTTTGCTTTGCGAATGGCTATTTCAGAACCGTCGTCCATCACCACAATCTCAAATGGAACTACCCTAGCCCGCAACTGTGAAAGGAGGGCTTCAACCAAATCTACAACAACTTGCTGGTATACAGGGATTAAAACGGATATCATTAAAATAGCGACGTTTAAGAGGTTAAATATTTAAATATTTTAACAATAAACCAAAAACTATTTACGAATGGTATTGTAAATTTGCCCAACGTAAATCTTAGCCATAAAAACGATGATGATGAAGAACCTACTAATTATTATTCTAGCATGTTTCATTTCGGCAGGTGCCTCCGGTGCTAAAAAAAATGGATTTCAAATAAAGGTTAAGGTTGAGGGGCTGAAGGACACCACCCTTTTGCTTGGATACTACTATGGTGATAAAAAATATGTTCTCGACACAACGAGAGTTAACGACAAGGGTTACGGCGTATTTGAAGCAGACAGCTTGCTTAAAGGTGGAATCTACATAGTTGTTCTGCCGGGCATGAACTATTTTGAGGTGCTGCTTACAGGAAATCAGCAATTCTCGGTGGAAACCAACAAGGACAATTTGCTCGATGCCATGAAATTTTCTGGCTCGAAGGAGAACGACGCATTTCTCAAATTCCAAAAGTTCAAGCGCGATATGCAGATTAAAACTGCTGCTATACAGAATAAAGCCAAGCTAACTCACAATCCTGACAGCCTAAAAGGATACCAGGATCAACTTAAAGAGATTGACAATGAAGGTAAAGCGGAATTCAATAGGATAATTGCAGAGAATCCCAATACATTTTTGGCCAATATTCTACGGGCAATAATGCCCATTGAGCAGCCAAACTTTGAGATAGCCGAAGGTACACCTAAAAGAGACAGCCTGCTTTGGGTTAAATCATACCAGTATGGGAAAAACCATTTCTGGGACAACATCGACTTTTCCGATGATAGACTCCTCCGGACGCCAATCATTGAGAGCAAAATGAATGTTTACTTCACCAAAATATTGCTACAAATTCCCGATTCAATTGATGCAGCGGCCGACAACCTTTTAAGCAAAATGAAGCCGGGCAGTGAGTTCTACCAATATACCCTCTCCTACCTCCTCAATCAGTTTCAGATTTCAAATATTATGGGAATGGATGCCGTTTTCGTGCACCTTGCAAAAGATTACTACCTAAATGGCAAGGCTCCGTGGGCAGACAAGAAACTACTCAGCAAAATTGAAGAGCTAGTTAATAAAACTGAGCCAAATCTAATTGGGAAAGTGGCCCCTGAATTGATTATGCAGAACTCCGATGGAACCATTTCGTCGCTTCACGAGCTGGATGCCGATTATACGATAATGATTTTTTGGGAGCCCGATTGTGGCCATTGCCAGAAAACCATTCCTATTCTTTGGAAACTCTATCAGAAGTATAAGTCCAAAAAAGTTGAGGTATTTGCCGTTTATACCCAGTATGATAAGAAGAAATGGCTTGATTACATAAATACAAATAAAATATTCTGGACGAATGTATGGGATTCGGAGTATAACTCAAACTTCAGAAATCTCTACAATATATACTCTACCCCAACCATATATCTGCTCGATAAGAACAAAAAGATAATTGCCAAACGAATTGGTGTAGAAAGTTTGGACGACCTTCTTGGAAAACTGATAGACGGTACAATTAAAGAGTAGCTTAATTTCATCAATAGACTTTCGGGGGATCATTTTAGATCCCCTTTTTTTACGTAGGTTGGAGTAACGCAACCAGCAATTCCGAATGTTAGGGTCCGCAATTTTGCTCTACCAACTTCTATCTTTCAAATATTCCAGCACAAAAATAATTGCATCCTTTACATCCGATTAAAAAAAGTTGACTATATTTAAAAACCTTGAAAATTCAGTCGATAACTAATCAATTATACCCTGAATATTACCAATAAACATTAAAAAAATGGAAAATAAAAAGATTCTGGTTGCGGAGGATGAGGAGGCCAACTTTCTATATTTGAAGGAGGTGCTTGATGAGTTTGACGTGGATATTATCTGGGCAAAAAATGGAAAGGAAACCGTTGAATTTACCCGAATTCACAAACCAGTTCTCTTGTTGCTGGATATCAAAATGCCCATCATGAATGGGTTGGAAGCACTTCAGATTTTAAGATCAGAGTTTCCAGATATGCCGGTGATTGCACAGACCGCCTATGCCATGGATGAGGAGAGAATCAAATGCCTTGAAGCCGGCTGTAATGATTACCTGGCAAAGCCTATTCTTCCAGATCAAATAATTCAAATGGTTTCGAAATACTTGAAAAAATAGTATTCCATTTTGTTCATCTAGCAAGGCTATTTTGGCAGCAAGAAAAGATTTAAAAAGAGGAACCAGCACAATGGCATACGGTACTCTAAAATGCTGCAAATATTCCATTGTAGCATTCATTATTTTTCAACTATTTGCAGTTTCAGGCTTTTCTCAAAAGAGTTTCAGATTGGCTTCTGAGACACATGCAATATACTACCTAGCAATCAAGGATTCAATTGCCACGCTCAATAAGGAAATTGAAAGACTAGACAGAAATGGCAATTCACACGACAAAATCTTATCCCAGCTCCGCTGCAGCCACCTTTATGCTAAAATTAACCAACCCGACCAAGCATTAATTTCGGCCAATAGCGCTTTGGTTACCGCACAAGAAACTAGCGATGATAACGGTAAAATGCTTGCCCTCACGCAAATGGGTGTTTGCTACTACCTTCTTAATTTTAAGGTAGAAGCGCTGGAATCATTTCTGGAAAGTTTTCAAATAAGTAAACTACTCAACAGTGCCAAAGAAACAGGTTTCCTAATAACCCAAATTGGTAAAGTTGAACTAGAACTTGGCAGCTTTGTTAAGGCCTTGGACTATGCCCAACAAGCACTCGACTTCTATATCCAGGAAAATAATCTAGAAGGTCAAGCTATAGCACTGCGGTTGTTGGGAAATATTCATACCAAACTTGGTAACCTTGATTTGGCCGAAAGCTACCTCAACAAATCTATTTTTATTCTGGAGCGAACGGGCAACACCGACCAGCTATCCAAAGCCTACGTTAAGCTAGGAGAGCTACGTATTGCTCAACATAAAAACAATCAAGCACTGTTCTACCTCTCCCAAGCTGCAAAAATTATTGAAAAAGATAGCTCATCAAACCAGAATTACGGTCAGGTATTACGTTACTATGCAGTTGCGCTTTCAGCCAATGGGATGCAAGACGAGGCAGTTGCAATGGCAAAAAAATCAATAGTCACGCTAAAAAGCTTCAACAACACCTCCGATGATGCCAAATCATGGCTTGTACTCGCTGATATATACTACGCCCAAAAAAAGAGAGATGAGGCACAAAAGACATATCAAAAAGCTCTTGATATTGCGACGCAAGGTGAACTTAAAGATGAAAAACGCTTAGCATTTAAGGGGCTGGCCAACGTTGCTGAGCAGCAAGGAAAACTAGCAGAAGCCTACCAATACCTAAAAGGCTACAACAGTCTCAACGATAGTATTCTTGGGTTAAGCCAAATGAGCAAAGTAATTCAGCTTGAGAATCAACTTATTACCCTAAAAAAGGATAAGGAGTTGGAGCAAAAGCACCTTGAAGTTCAACAGCAGGATTTGGAGTTAACTCATCAGGGCAACAGAATAACCATACTAATTGCATTACTTCTGCTTGCAGCTGGCATAATATATCATGCTTACCGCATTAATAAGGAAAAGAAAAAGGCAAATGGAATTCTGCAAAGGCAAAACGCAGAAATTGAAGCACAGGCCGATGCGCTTGCAATGCAAAACAATTTTGTTGAAAAGCGTAATCGAGACATGATGAGCAGTTTGGAGTATGGTGGTAGAATTCAGCGTGCCATTGTGCCAGCCATACCCGACCTCAAAGGGCTAATTAACTCATTCGTTCTCCATATCCCAAAGAATATTGTGAGCGGCGACTTTTACTGGTTTAAGCGCAGGGATAACTTGCTATTTTTTGCGGTTGCTGATTGTACCGGACACGGCGTACCTGGCGCATTTATGAGCATAGTGGGGAATTTTGGTCTCAATAAAATTGTGAATGAGGAGTTAACCACCAAGCCTTCGGAGATATTGACCTCCCTCAATAGCCTTTTTATCAAAACACTGGAGAGAAGAGACCGATATGATATTTTTGATGGGATGGACATTGGGCTTTGCCTGCTCAACTTAAATACATTAGAGATGGAATACTCTGGTGCAAACATCTCGCTTCAACTTATTCGCAAGGCAGATTTGGAAAATCCGTTACAATCTCAGCCCACCATACACTCCGACAAGCACAATCTTTTTATGCTGAAACCAAATAATCAGCCAGTGGGATCAAATATGGAGTTTAAGCCTTTCATTAACCACCAGATGCAGCTGCTACCCGGAGATTCTATCTACATGTATTCCGATGGCTACACTGACCAATTTGGAGGGCCAAAGCGCAGAAAATATCATACCCAAGAACTACGGAGAAAGCTGCTTACATTTCAACAGCGCACCATGCTCAACCAAAAAGAGATACTGCTTAAGGAGTTTTACCGTTGGAAGGGAGATAATGAGCAGATTGACGACATTACAGTACTGGGTATCCGAATTCCGAAAAATTACTCGCTCTGAACCACCAGCAGGTAATCGAGCATTATCAGAAATAGCATAAAAAATTCAACTGGGTATAGGTTAATTACGGTAAATCCCATGCTAATCCATAAAGCAATTAGGAGGTAGAATCTCTTCTTCTCGACTCCCTCGAATTTAACTTTTTTCTTTTTTAAAGTCCAGAAGTGACGGGTTTGCACGTATAGGTAAGGTATAAACGCGAGGAACAGCATTACGGTACCTACGCCATAGTTTACCAAATGAAAAAGCCCAGCAACCGCAATGAGTGCTGCTGTAAGATATAGGAGGCTGATGCTTTTTCGCTTATTCATCGATAAAAATTTGTCAAAAATACCAATTAAACAGATACATAAACAAGCGGCATCTACCATTTTTTAAGTGGGTCTATGAACATGATTTTTATATCTTTGCCAAAAGGTCTAAATAATGACACACATATACCAAACGTTACGTCTAATTGGGCTAACCCTAGCAGTTTCCCTTACAGCTTGCAAAACAACTGTAAATGTTGGGAATCCAGAGATTACGGTAGCTGAGCTGCAGCATCATGTTCAGTTTCTTGCATCCGATAGCCTAAAGGGCAGGCTGCCCGGAACAGTGGAAAGTCGGATTGCTGCTAAGTATATCAAGGATCACTTTAATGATGATGGTCTAAGGCTACTTGGAGAAAGAGGTTATCAGTTCTTTCCTATCATTAAGGAGCAAGAACTCGGCAGGAATGTGCTTTATATTGGTACAAATAATCATTATAAACTTGGACAAGATTTCACCCCCTTTCCATTTTCTGATTCTGATTCACTACAAGCACCGGTGGTATTTGCCGGCTATGGTATTGAGTTAACAACCAGCAAAATCCTATGGCACGACTATGAGTTAATCAATGCCAACCATAAGTGGGTGATGATATTGCGTGGTGTGCCGGGTAAGGATAGCCTTGGAAATCCCTTTGCCGACTATGCAGGCGACAGAATAAAGGCACTTACCGCAAAGGATCAGGGTGCAGCTGGAGTTATTTTAGTATCGGGTGCCAACTTTGATAAAGATGATGCGCTTGTTGATCCTTTAACCAGAGATTACTCGTTAGGTATTCCGGTTATCCAGGTTACAAGGGTTGTTGCAAACCAAATACTGTCCAAATCGCAGCATACTATTGAGCAAATTGAATATCTATCGAAAAATCAAAGCCACAGTCAAAGTTTCAATACAAACGTTAAACTAGCTGCGGTCACTGCTATTCATAGCAAAAAGGAGAAGACGCAGAATGTAATTGCTGAAATTATTGGCTCCGACTCAACGCTCAAGCATCAGTATGTGATTATTGGTGCGCATTACGACCACCTTGGCATGGGCGGACCTGGCTCCTCTAGCCGACGACCCGACACCATAGCGGTGCACAATGGAGCCGATGACAACGCCTCGGGCGTAGCAGCACTGATGGAAATTGCCGAAAGAATGGCCGCACATAGGGACAGCATTAAGCGCTCGATAATCTTCGTTGCATTGGGTGCCGAGGAGATGGGGTTGCTCGGTTCAAAAGAATTTGTGAATAATCCACCGGTAGATCTTTCGAAAGTCCAGGCCATGATCAACATCGACATGATAGGTCGAATGAATAATAAAAAAACGCTTCAGGTAAGTGGGATTGGCACCTCAAACATTGGTGGCCAATTGTTACAAGCTATCCCCGATCCCGATAGCTTAAACCTAGCCACCAGTCCGGATGGCTACGGTCCATCCGATCACGCCTCATTCTACGGAAAAAATATACCCGTTTACTTCTTCACCACTGGGCCGCACATGGACTACCATACCCCATTCGACGATGCAGATAAGATAAATTACCTTGGGCTAAAAAATTCCTCAGACTATATTTATAGCCTAGCAATGGTACTCGCCAATACCGATCAGAAGTTAGCATTTAAAGAGGCTGGACCAAAAACCGGTGGCTACAGCCGCGGAAAACGATTTAAGGTTACACTTGGAATTATGCCCGATATTTCAGGCCAATCCAACGATGGATTGCGTGCCGATTTTGTTTCTGCTGGGAAACCAGCATTCCGCGGTGGAATGCAGAATGGGGATGTTATTACCGCCATCGATGGAAAAGAGGTAAAGAACATTCAGGATTACATGGTTCGCTTAATGACCCTTAAGGAGGGCCGAACCATTTCGGTGGAAGTGAGACGAAACAACGAACAAAAAATACTAATAATTAAGCTGTAGCATGAAAAAGAAAGTTGTATTCTGGATTGAAGCCGCTATAAATACGCTCGCTGCTGCAATTTACCAAAAGAAAGTTTTATTCTGGATTGCGGCCATTGTAATTACGCTCTCTGCTGCAATCTACCAAAGAATGACTGGGCCAACCTACCCAAAAACGTTTAAGATCACTCTTAATTCGCATGAAATTAAAGGAAATCTTCCCAGAACTGCCACCTCTGGAAGTAATGCTCAGATTGAACTAAGCAACATACCAGAAGGATTTTCAGCCACTCTATATTACATGCGCTACCCATCAAATGAGGGATATACTCCTGAACCATTTGAAAGGAATGGCTCCAATCTACTGGCTTTTTTACCCTCAGAGTCACCTGCAGGTAAATTATCGTACTACCTACAAATTGGACATGGTTTTAATGTTGTAAATATTCTTATTGATCAACCAGTTATTATTCGCTACAAGGGTGATGTGCCCAGCTACATACTAATTCCTCACATCTTCTTCATGTTTTTTGCTATGCTCCTTTCGAGCCTCGCAGGCCTTTTTGCCTTTGGTAAAGTTGAATCATACAAGTTTTGGAGCTGGATTGCCGTTATTTTCCTTGTCTTGGGCGGGTTGATTTTTGGTCCGATTGTTCAGTATTACGCCTTTGGCGAAGCGTGGACTGGCGTCCCTTTTGGCTTCGATTTAACCGACAATAAAACACTTATTGCATTCCTTGCATGGGCTTTTGCTCTTCTTATGAATAGAAAAAAAGAACGCCCGGCATTTATCTATGGGGCAGCCGTGGTTCTGCTTGTTATTTTCTCTATTCCCCACAGCGCAATGGGTTCAGAACTAAATTATTCAAGTGGAAAAGTTGTTACAGGTCTTATAAATGTGATTCACTTTCTATAGCTAATAACTATCGCTAAAATAAAAATGGAGCAACTCACATTGCTCCATTTTTTTTGTCATCAAATGTCAAATCGAAAGCCAGCCTTAAACCATCTTCCCGGCTGCACAACGCTACCAATATCCACGTAGCTGCGGTTGAAAATATTTGATGCTTCACCAAACACGTTCCATCGTCCAAAGGTGGAAAAAATGCGCAGGTCACAAACGGTAAATGGCGTGTAGCTTATTTCATTATTGCTGGCATCGGTATAGCTGCCTGCCCTATCGCGATAGCTTGCAGTAAAGGTAAACCCAGTCCCTCGGTAAAGCATTGAGGTAAAAGTCGCAACGAGCTTTTGGCGAAGATAATCTAGAGAATAGGCAGAAATTAACCCTGCAGTGCTCTTCTCATTTTTGTAAAAGCTATACG
Organism: Williamwhitmania sp.; assembly: GCA_035529935.1. Classification (NCBI taxonomy): domain Bacteria; kingdom Pseudomonadati; phylum Bacteroidota; class Bacteroidia; order Bacteroidales; family Williamwhitmaniaceae; genus Williamwhitmania; species Williamwhitmania sp. The sequence continues at coordinate 26,955 of DATKVT010000111.1, forward strand.
AAACCATAACTTTAGTGCTATTAGGTTTTTGGCCAAAATAGTCTCCTAATAAATAGGTTACGGCCGTTTCAAAACCATTAGTATTCACCTTGGTAAGGTTTCTAGTGGTATACTTTATGTCGGTTGAATCCTTAATCCAGTCGATAATGTCACGCCCTTCCCTTCGAACTAGCGACAGCTGAAATGCCAACTTGGAGTATGTCGATTTCACACCAACTTCGTAGCTAAGGGCATGTTCAGGCTTGAGGTTTGGATTTCCTTGGTTTTGGGGACCTGAGTAGTAAAGGTCGGTAAAGGTTGGCAGCCGCATGCTCTGATTCAATGAGCCATAAAGTCGATAGTGATGGCCAAGTTCATAGCTGGCATCAATTCCAAGTGTTTTATCCCAGCCAAAGTCGGAATTCCAAAGCGCCATAATTCCACCGGAGACAATCAAATTTTTTAGATAGAAGGTTTGCTCAAGGTTGAAGTCCGCATTACGCCTCCCCTTCTGCCGAGTAAAGAAACCACCTGGATCGCAGTGATCACTTAACGTATCAGCCATTAAGTTTCCAAGCACATTGCTGTAGATATGCTCATAGCGCAGCTCTGCACCTAGCGAAGTTCGGCTAATGGAGGTTCGGAAACTCCCCATTATTTTACCTCCAACAACATCGGTGAGGTGGTAGTTGTGATTTGTATACCAAGCTGGGGGATTATCTCTAAACAGTTCAAACTTGTCATGGTGTCTTCGCCAGTAAGCTTGTGATTCTATATCAACCTTTCCTAAGGTTACCGAATGACTTATGGCAGCAATCAACGCCTTGGTACGCTCATACTGGTCGGGGTAAACGGGGGTATAGAAGCTGTTCGCACCAAAACCCTTGTCCGAAACCCCTGCTTCAATCATTGTATTTCCTAGCACCGACGATAGTTCTCCTTGATAAAAGAGGCTGCGGGTATTGAAATCGGTATTGCTAATGTACCCATCTGAGCGTGAATGGGCAATGGAGATAAAATTCTTGTAATGTTTTGTAGCCCATCGAGCCGAGGCAAACCCAGAGAAGTAGCCATATTGACCAGCAGTAGCCCCAACCGTGGCTCCAGTGCCACTCCGCTCTCCGGTAATAATATTGATGGCTCCGCTAAAGGCATTTGGGCCATATATTCGTGTTCCAGGCCCCTGAAGAATCTCTATCCTGTCAACGCTTTCAATATCAAGCGGAATATCCAAATTATGATGGCCAGTTTGAGGATCGGTAATGTTTACACCGTTGAGTAAAATCAACACCTGATCGAATGTGCCACCGCGCAGGCTCACGTCGGCTTGCACGCCAAGAGCACCCCGTGCCCTAACATCGGCACCCAGCACCTGCTCCAGCAGATCCTGGACTGAATGGATGGCCAGCTTGTCGATGTCATCCTTATTAATTGTAATTACTATCCGCGAAAGCTCCGAGTAGACGTTTTTCTTACCAACTGCGTTGACTACCACCTCCTCCATGTCCACATTTCTATTGACTGTCACTGTGTCCGTTTGTGCAAAAGTGCTCATCGGCAAAGCCAGAAGCGTGTATATGGCCGAGATTTGTCCAATCTTAACCACCTTTTTTAGGCTATCGAATACGGCCCAGCCCTTGTTCGACCACCTTGAGAAGACTACGGTTGATAGGCTAAATGCATTTTTTTCTTTCATTGCTTGAGATTTTAGTTAAAAACGTGGCAAAAGTAGCCTATTTTTATGAGCAGTAATTTGAATATGCTGTAAGGCATCACCGTTAACCAATGAGAATTTTTGTAGCTTAATGCAGCGATAACAACCTACTAACGTATTTAGGGAAACAGATGGAAAGCACAGGAGTCGATAGAAATTTGCATCAGCAGCTCATTAACAGGTGTCGTCAGGGAGACACCAGCGCACTTGAGGAAATTTACCGGCTCTACTCAAAGGCGATGTATAACACAAGCCTTCGAATCTTAGGCACTACGGCCGATGCCGAAGATGCAACGCAGGAAGCCTTTATAAAAGCTTTTCAAAAGATTGAAACGTTCGTTGAAAATTCGAGTTTTGGAGCTTGGTTAAAACGCATAGTAATCAACACCTCGCTCGACATGCTGCGAAAAAGGAATAGGGGACCGCTTCTTTCCGAAGAAGTGCTATCCTTTCAAGCAGCCGATGATCCTCGTGAAGAGGTGGAAAGAGAAGCCGAAATAGCGCTTAACTACGACAAGGTGATTAAGGCCATTAGTAGCCTCCCTGAGGGTTATAAGTTGGTAGTCAACCTTTACTTAGTTGAAGGCCTCGACCATAAAGAAGTTGGAGAAATATTGGGAATTTCAGAATCCACTTCACGGTCGCAGCTAGCGAGAGCAAAAAAGCGACTACTGGAAATTTTACAAAAGGGACATTAAACATTTGGGACATGGACAGCATTGATAATTTTTTTAACCAAAATCGTCACCTACTCGACGATGCCGACCCTCCGGAAGGCCATGAAAAGCGTTTTCATGAAAAGATGGGGCTTATGCTCGCACCAAGAAGAAGATACTTGAATATTTGGGTTAATGCTGCGGCATCAGTTGCTATCCTAATTTCACTTGGCCTTTGGATGGCATCAGTTGCTCAAAATCCGACAGTAAAGCAATTCTTGTCGCAAACAAACCCTGAGTTGCAGGAGATGAATACCTATTATCAAGGTGAGGTATTCTCGAAGATTCAGGTTTTTGAAGCAAATAAAAAGATGGATCCAGGTATCGGAAAAGAGGTGCACAGTGAGATAAAAGAGATAGAGCAGAGCAGACAGTCGCTGTTGGAGAACTATCTTTCCAACCCTGGTAATGAGAGAATTTTAAATGAGATTGTTAATAGCTATCGTCTACAAATTGAAGTGCTCAATCAGGCCATAAACCTGCTGCACCAAACCAAGGACGATAATAAAAATTTGAGCCATGAAAGCAAGGTTTCGTAAAAGTGCTGGTTTTGTTGTAATACTGCTATTTGCCAGCTTTTTAACCACCACGCTGGTTGGTAAACCGAGCGAAAAATTCACGAAGTCGGTGAGCAAAACCTTTCCGGCAACGGAAAACACCTACCTACGGGTTGACAATAAGTTTGGTTCGGTAACGGTTACCAACTGGGATAAGCCTGAAATTGCCATTGATGTGAGCATCGAAGTTCAAACTGGCTCCAAGCAAGATGCGGAGTCAACACTCAACAGCATTACCATAAGACTGAACCAGATTGAGGATACGGTGATTGCAACAACCATTTTTGATGAAAAGTCTGAAAAGATCAAGGGGTTTTTCAACTTGGGGCAAAACGTAAAGGAGTTTAGCGTAAACTACTCCATAAAATTGCCAAAGTATACCAACGTAATTGTTTCACAGCGATTTGGCGACGTGAACATTGATGAACTTTCCGGTTATGCATCGCTGAGCGTGAAATATGGAAACCTACGAATTGGTACACTTTCTCGCGGCAATACTCAACCGCTCAATAGCATCGAATTGGCCTATTCCGAGGGAAATGTGGAAAATATAAACTGGGGAACCTTTGAGCTAAAGTTCTCGAAGCTAAATATCACCAACTCCAGAGCCATGGTACTTATGAGTAAATATTCCACCATCAATATCGAAAAGGCATCGAGCATTGTAACCAAGAATAAATTCGATAATCTTAAGGTTGAAGAGGTGAAAAATTTGGTTGGGGATGGCGGTTACACTGACTATAGAATTTCCACACTAACTGGAAAACTATCGCTGGAAGGCAAATTTGGAGGACTTAGGGTTGACGAGGTTACCAACTCCTTTGAACTCATCGATGTTAACTTAGAACATGCAGGGGTTAGGTTAGGGATGCCTTCAACATCCTACAAAATAAATGCCGATGCAAACTTTGGCAACATCAACCTGCCCGATAATGCGAACGTAAATAGGATAAGTAAAAACACGAGCACCCATGTAGATGGTGTGGTGGGAAGTGATGCAAACGCCAAAGCAACGGTTAAGATTCAAACCAAGTTTGGCGATATTAACCTCGATGACTAATGTTCAACTGAAATAGAAAAACAAAGAGGGCATCAATGCGATGCCCTCTTTTATTATTCTGTAATCGAGCCTTTTCCTAAAGACCATCAAAATCCTTATGCATAACCTGGAAGGCTGCTTCCCCATAGGTCTTCACCGAATCGGGAGCATTAGCGCCAACCACAAATTTTTTAGATAGGTTATCATAGGATACCGCACTCCCATCCATGGCAAAGCCAAAGCCATCGTTGTAAGTGAAGTAGGCCCAACCCGGCTGTGCTGGACAAAGCAAATTCTTGCTGAATTTGAACTGGCTATGCGGAATACCCAACTGGCTCAGCAAAGTGGCAGCAATATCAATTTGTCCACCGGTTTTATCCACCACCCTGCTGGTTGTAAGCGCTCCACCAAGCCAAATCATCGGTATCCTAAACTTTTTAGGATCGTAAGCGGCAAGATCAGCCGGAAGCCGGTGTCCGTGGTCGGCAACAATAATAAATACCGTATTGCTCCACCAAGGCTTCTTTTTTGCCTCCTCAAAAAATTTACCCAACTCCATATCGGTATAGTAAACCGAGTTCTCAAACTTCGATGCCTCATCATCGCCTGCAATAACCGTCTTCATTGGCACCTCGTAGGGCTCATGGCTGCTTAATGTAAAGCCCGAGTAGAAGAACGACCCCCTAGCCGTGTCCATCATCTCCATCAGTTTGGGGAAAAAGTAGCCATCGGGAACACCCCACTTGGATTCCCGCAACGAATCGGGAAAGTCATCCTCCGTAACCAACCGCTGGTAACCCTCTGTAAGCAGGTAGGAGTGCATGCTGGCAAAGTTGATATCACCACCATAAAGGTAGCCAGTATGATAGCCAAGTCCATCGAATACCTTAGCCAATGAAGGTAAGCGCTGTATTTTGCTTGGAAACTTAATGACGGATGTTGTTGGTTGATCGGGGTATCCGCTCACGATGGAAACAAGTCCCTTCTCGCTACGCCAACCCGAGCTGTACATGTGAGAAAAAAGTATTCCCTCGCTTGCCAATCGGTTCAAGTTGGGTGTAATTCCAGAAAGGCCACCAAGCGGTTCTATGAGGTTGGCGGTAAAACTCTCCATGATAAGTATCACAACGTTAGGACGCTGGCTTCTAATCACGGTATCGGTTGTATTTGATGCAGTATATAGATGGCTAAAAATTTTATCGGCGTTAGCTTGAGGAAAAAAGTCGGGATAGGTTCGGATTTTTGCTGATTTAGAAAGAGTGTAGAAAACATTCCACACAACGTTTACCGCGCTCTTGTTGGCAAAGTCGTTGGTGCTAAAGTAAACCGTGCCCGGATTCATGGGAGCAATCCCTACCCCACCACGAATTGGAAGAATCATTGAGCCCGTCAGTAGTATGAACCAGAAGCTAGTCCAAATGCCACCTGAGGGTGCATGGTAGAGCGTTTTACTAACATAGCGAAAATAGCCCCAAACAAACACTCCCAAAAACAGAAGCATTGCTAATACCCATAGAATCTGCTGCCATCCAACCACCGAAGCCATGGCCTCCTTTGGCGTTTTGAGGTAGAGAAATATGGTGTTATCCATGCGAAAACCCCAGTTGCGGAACAGCTCAAGGTCGGGGATTACTATGATGGCAGTCAATGTCAATAGCATAACGGTTAGAACGGCCATAGCTACAGCAGCAACCTTGCCCTTAAAATAGGCAGTAGCTGCAATCACAAGGCACGATACCGCCAGAATGTAACCA